>JAFDHG010000010.1 GCA_019308925.1 Deltaproteobacteria bacterium | reverse complement strand
CGTCCTCTCCCTGGAAGCCAACTCCTCCCAAATGGAGATCGCTCTAGTTCGAAATAAAAAGGAAGAAGGGGAGAAAGAAATTCCCCAGGAGAGAAGAACTAAAAAGGGGGGAAAGGCCACAAAGCGCAACAGGCTCAATGTAAAGGGGATGTTCAGGGTGAAGGAAGGGAGGTTTCAGGGAGTTGGTTTCCAGGATCTATTCCTCGCTGGAGAAGAGATGAAGGGGGGTGAATTGAAGATAGAGAAGTTCTCTTTGGCAGCCTTCAAGGGAAAGTTGGGGGGCTCCGGGGGGATCGATAGGGGAAAAGACTCTTTCCCCTTCCAAATTAAGACCCAAATAACAGGGGTAGACGTCAATGCCGTCCTGAGTGACCTCACCTCATGGAAGGGAATGATGAAAGGGAGGCTTTATGGGCGTATGTCTCTAGAAGGGAAAGGGGGTTCTCTCGCCTCCCTAAAGAGGGATCTCACAGGCAAGGGTAAGATTCGAGTAAGGGAGGGGGAGTTGTCCTGGTTGAACATCGTCGCCCAGATAGTGCGAGCCCTGGGCGGTAAGGGGTGGGAGAAGGAGAAGACTACCTTTGAAGATCTATCCACCTCCTTTATCGTCCAGAGAGGGAAGGTCTCCTTCCCGGACCTCCTCATCTCCCACAAAGATATGGAGATCAGGATGTGGGGGGATATGGACCTAGACCTGCAGCTTAAGGTGGAAGGGGAGGCCCACCTACCCCCCTCAGCGACCAAAGATCTTTCTGGGAAGGGATGGAGGTATTTTAAAGACGAAGGGGGACGGCTTACCATCCCTTTTACCCTGAGGGGGGATCTGAAGAATCCAGAAGTGGGGATCAGCACGAGGTTCATAGAGCGAGGGATCGAGGGGGTGCTGGAGGAGTTTTTGCGGAAAAAACTCCGCTGAAAAAGGTTGTCTTTTTCGCCCAGCCGTTTTATCCTCGGCCTAAAAGAGAGCAATAAGTACACCACTTAGTAAAGATCTCTATTGTAAAGGAGGAGGTTTCACGTGAAGTTCTTTATCGATACTGCCAACCTGGAGGAGATCAAACAGGGTCTGGAGATGGGGGTGGTCGATGGGGTTACCACCAACCCCACCTTGGTCTCTAAAGAAGGGATGGAGTTCCGCGCCCTGGTCACCGAGATATGCCGCTTGGTGGAAGGACCGGTCAGCCTGGAGGCCACCAGCCTTGAGGCCGAAGGAATGGTAAAGGAGGCCAGAGAACTGGCCAAGATTGGGGACAACGTGGTGGTCAAGATCCCCATGATTGAGGAAGGTCTTAAGGCTGTAAAGAGGCTAAGCGCCGAGGGTATTAACACCAATGTGACCCTGGTCTTTTCCCCCTCACAGGCCTTGCTCGCCGCCAAGGTGGGGGCCACCTATTTAAGCCCTTTCGTGGGGAGGCTGGATGATATATCCACCCCGGGGATGGAACTAACGGAGCAGATCATCACCATCCTTGAAAACTACGATTTCCCCACCCAGGTGATTGTGGCCAGCGTAAGACATCCCCTTCATGTGGTGGAGGCCGCCCTCATGGGGGCCGATATTGCCACCATCCCCTTCAAGGTCTTAAAACAGTTGGCAAAACACCCTTTGACGGATATTGGGATCCAACGCTTTTTGGAGGATTGGGCCAAGGTGCCGAAGAAATAAAAAGTTGGGTTGGGGGTATTCCCCCAACCCATCACTCTTCGACCTCTACCTCGATCTGTTTCGGTTTGGTCTCCTCTTTTTTGGGGAGAATCACCCTCAGCACCCCATCCTTATAGCCTGCCTTTATCTTCCCCTGATCTACGGTGTTGGGAAGGCTGAAAGAGCGGTTAAAATTCCCGTACGGACGTTCCAGCCTGTGGTAATCCTCCCTTTTGGTCCCCTCCTCTAACTTCCTCTCGCCCTTTATGGTGAGGATATTCCCCTCCATCTTGATATCTATATCCCTCTGATCTACCTCAGGGACCTCCATCTTGAGGATAATCTCCTCACCTTTCTCCAGGATATCCACGGCAGGCGACCAAACACCCACCTCTGCCTCCTTAGGCCCCCTGGAGAAGGTCTCCTCAAAGAGCCTGTTCATCCTTTCCTGTAGGGCCATAAGGTCCTTTAAAGGCTCCCATCTTGTTACGGCCATCACCTGCACCTCCTTTCCTTAATTCATCTTCCTTACTGGAAACATAATCATCCCTTTCCACCTTTCAAGAAAAAAGTTTCCTCCTTCCAGGCTACTTCATGAAAAACTATTGACAAGTACGGGAAGTAAAGTGGTTTTCATCTGGATCATCGTCTTCGTTATCCTCATGAATCTTCAGAATTTCAGGATCATTGCCAAATCAGTGGATCCCTTTGTCCTCGGATTGCCATTCTCGCTCTTCTTCGTTTTGTTGCTCTCCCTAATATCTACAATCGCAATCGTAGGGATATATTTCCTGTGGAAGGATTTTATTAAAAGAATTGGATAAAACATTTAAAAAGAAGAAAGGAGGTTAAAATGACTGTTACAGGAGCAGTAATCCTTGTATTTATTGTCTATGTCATCATAATCGCAATAATCGGTTATATTGGCTGGAAGAAAACCCAGCTAACCCCTGAAGACTATTTCCTTGCCGGCAGGACTTTAGGGGCCTTTGTCCTCTCCTTAACGTTGATCGCTACATACGCTAGTATGTGGACCTTTCTCGGTGCAGTGGGTGCTAACTACCGGCTGGGGACTTCATTTATGGCCTGTATGATTACATGGAACCTATTGTGGCCCTTAATGATCTGGGTGTTCGGCGTTAGAATCTGGCTGTTGGGTAAAAAATTTGGCTATATAACACCATCTGACATGTTTGCCGATTATTACAAGAGTGAGACAATGAGGGTAATCGCCTCAGTTATCGGTATAATCGCCCTCATCCCCTATATGAGCATTCAACTCCTCGGCGGTGGGCTGGCATTTGAGGCAGCCACCGGCGGGGCCATCCCTTTTTGGGCTGGGGCGTTAATCATGGTAATAGTCATCGCCTTGTATACCTTTTTCGGCGGATTAAGGGCAGTGGCATGGACCGATGTCTTACAAGGCCTATTCTTCCTGGTAGTCTTATTAATCCTGTCGATATGGGCTATTAAATTAACAGGGGGAAATCCTTTTAGAATTATTGCCGAAAGGCATCCGGAGATCTTCGACCCTGGGAGGTTTAAATGGGCTTTGTGGTTCGGCTTCATCATGACCTGGGGATTCGCACCGCTGCTCCCCCACATGATACAAAGGGCCTTCATGGCTAAATCTGGTAAGGCTATTACCCAATCGGCTGTAAGCATCGCCATCCTCAGCCCATGGTTCCAGACGGTAACGGTTATGTTGATCGGCATCAGTGCATTGGTTCTGCTGCCTGGCTTAAAGGGAGCGGCAACGGACGCCATCATTCCTGCCCTCCTTGCTAAATACGCACCCTATGTGGGAGCGGTGATAATCTCTGCAGCCTTTGCCGCCGGTATGTCGACCCTTGACTCGCAACTTATATCGGCAAGCTCACTATTAACGCGAGATATATGGGTAAAATACATCGATCCAAAGGCTGATCCAAAAAGAGAGACACTGGTTGGGAAAATATTTGTGTTAGTGGTCACCGTATTTATGTTTTTCTTTGTCTTAACAAAACCGGGCTTCATCGTGGTGCTGGGAACAGCGGGTGCTGGTATCTGTATCGCGGCTTACATATTTCCATTGATAGGGGTGTTGTTCTGGCCAAGGGTGGGCAAAACAGCCGCCCTATGGAGCTTAATTGTCGCGGGCGTAGTTGCATTTGTCACCTTTGCAATTTGGAAGTTCCCGTTCGGTGTCCATAATACACTCTGGGGGATGCTTGCAGGTCTAATTGCATTCCTGATTTTGACGTATGCAACAAAGCCCGTATCTTATGAAGAACAAAAGAAATTCCATGGCTACTTGACTTCAGCAATACATGGGGGGAAAACCAAGTAATTCATGCCTAAAAAAAGCATAGCACTCCCTGGAGATATAAAAATCCTGTTTCATGGTTTTCCAGGGAGGGCAGAGAGGGGGTATCTCGGTTGGTCAAGCGTTATTCTTGTCAATCGTGACAAAAAAATTCTCTTTGACACCGGAAATTGGGGGGATAGAGAGGAGCTTATAAGAAGACTCCAGGTAGAGGGGATAGAGTTAGAAGATATCGACATCGTAATTTTAAGTCATCTACATTTTGACCATTCCATAAATCTGCCCCTTTTTAAAAGGGCGAATATCATCTTAAGTAAAACGGCACTGGAATATGCATCTCGAAACAGTGGAGATCTGTTTGTTCCAGAGTTTATGGGGGATTATTTGCATTCTATACAAAAAAGATTAACGCCTATTGAAGGTGATACCAAACTAGACGAGAAGATCACCTTGCTAGAGACACCCGGACACACCCCTGGCAGCATCTCCTGTTTGCTTGAATATGGAGAATTAAGCGTCATACTCGCAGGGGACGCAATAAAAAATGCGTATGAATTTGTCTCCGGCACCGTTGATATATCCGAAGACAGAGAAGTTTCAAAAAACACTATAGAAAAGATAAAAGAAGTAGCAGATATAATTATCCCAGGACATGATAGACCTTTTTACTCTAAAGATGGGAAAATTTTCTATCTCTGTGGATCGGAATTTGAGTTTATGGCGAGATGTTGCCCTTATAACGAAGAATGGACTAAATTTAAGATAGGTTTTGGAGTTTAAATACTCTTATGTCACTTTTTTGCCTTCCTACAGACTGGACAGAGTTCGTAAAAGTCCTGGGGTAGATTGGCCTTGTCGATGATCCAGTTCAATTGAAACAGAGGAGCAAAGGGCTTCCCACAGGATTTACACGGTTGCATCTTTAAGGTCCTCTTCCACCGGAGGATGGTCCTTTCATCTCCCCTCTCTTCCATCTTGATACAGTCCGTAGGACAGACGTATACACAGGCCCCGCAGGCGATGCAGGCCAGGGGATCCCAAAATGGGGGGGCTACCTCTCTTCTGTCTCCTCTGTTGATGAAGGTGATGGCGTTGGCCCCTACTACCTCTCTGCATACCCTCTCACAAAGGCCGCAGAGGATACAGTCGCCAACATCCATCAAACTAAACCTGGTCTCCTGAACCCCCGCCTCCTGAGCCATCTTTTGGATCCTTTCGGAATTAGGGGCACGGGCCAGTAACAACTCCAGGATCATTCGGCGCGCTCGTTGGACCTTTTCGGTGTTGGTAGCAACCTCTATACCCTCATCAACCGGATAGTTACAGGAGGTCGTCAACCTGGTCCGGCCATCCGTGGTCACCTCTACCAAACAGAGGCGGCATGCACCATAAGGTGAGAGGGCCTCGTGATAGCAGAGGTGGGGGATCTCAAAACCGTAATCAAGGGCCACGGGGAGCAACATCGTCCCCTTTTCAGCCTCAACCTCCTGCCCATCGATAGTAAACCTGACCATCTCATTATCAGCCATTATTCCACCCTCACCGCATCAACAGGGCACACCTCCATACATGTGCCGCACTTAATACATATATCTTGATCAATCTCATGGGGTTCTTTTTTTTCGCCAGAGATTGCCTCCACAGGACACGCCCTTCTGCATTTCCCACATCCGTTGCAGGCCTCAGTATCTATGGTATAGGTGATCAGGTCCCTGCAGACCCCTGCAGGACACCTTTTATCCCTGATATGGGCCTCGTACTCATCTCTAAAATAGCGGATGGTGGACAGAACCGGGTTAGGGGCCGTCCCCCCCAGTGCGCAGAGGGATGCCTCTGCTGTCACCCAGCCAAGCTCCTCCAAGAGCTCTATATCCCCCTCTTTCCCTTTTCCTTTGGTAATATCATCCAGGATCTCATACATCCTCAACGTCCCGTCCCGACAGGAGGTGCATTTCCCGCACGATTCGTCCTTGAGAAAATTCGTGAAGTATCTGGCCACATCCACCATGCAGGTGGACTCATCCATAACGATCATTCCACCGGAGCCCATCATGGAACCGACCTTGGTCAACTCGTCGAAATCCACAGGAAGATCGAGCAATTCCCCGGGAATACAGCCCCCTGAAGGCCCTCCGGTCTGTACTGCCTTGAACTTCTTACCCCCGGGGATACCCCCGCCGATATCAAAGATGATCTCCCGCAGGGTGATCCCCATAGGGACCTCCACCAGACCAGTGTTGTTCACCTTCCCCACCATGGAAAAGACCTTTGTCCCCTTGCTCCCCTCCGTGCCGATTTTGTTGTACCAATCAGCCCCCCTCTCTATGATCACCGGGACATTGGCCCAGGTCTCCACGTTGTTTAGATCCGTCGGTCTATCCCAAAGACCACTTTCCACTGTATGGATGTGTTTGGCCCTCGGCTCCGCCACATAACCCTCGATGGACGCCATGAGGGCCGTTGACTCCCCTGCCACAAAGGCCCCACCGCCTCTGTTAATCTTGATGGTAAAATCAAAACCTGACCCGAGGATGTCCTCCCCCAATAATCCCATCTCCTCTGCCTGCTTGATGGCTATCCCGATGTTTTTCACGGCAAGGGGATATTCATTCCTGACATAGACATAGCCTTCATGGGCCCCGATGGCGTAGGCCCCGATAATCATCCCCTCCAGAACGCTGTGGGGATCCCCTTCCAGCACGCTGCGATCCATGTAGGCGCCTGGATCTCCCTCATCGGCGTTGCAGACGACATATCTTTTGTCCCCTTTCGCTCCCCTACAGGACTCCCATTTCCTTCCTGTGGGGAACCCTGCACCTCCCCTCCCCCTCAGCCCGGATCTCTTGACCTCCTCAATAACCTCTTCCGGCCTCATCTCGTGGAGGACTTTATAAAGGATAAAATAACCGCCCCTGGCTATATACTCTTCAATGCTATCTGGATCGATGTAACCGCAGTTTCTGAGGGCGATCTTTAACTGTTTCTTATAAAAACCCACTTCTTGATAAAGGGGAATGGCCTCTCGATCCTCAATCCCTCCCTTGAGCTGATACCTTCTGACCTCATCTTCGAGCAGAAGCTCATCCTCCTCCATGCGGCAAAAGGCCCATTCTTTCTTTAATCCTCCGTTGACTATCTCACTGATAAGTTCAACCCCTTTTTCGGGAGTCATCTCTTTATAGATGATCCTCGGAAACCCTGGTCTCCATACATCCACCAAGGGCTCTCTCTGACAAAACCCAAGACACCCGGCCTTGGCAAGGATGATACTCAATTTCTCCTTTTCGATCCCTTCCTTTATAGCCTCATAGACACGGTTGGCTCCGGCCGAGATCCCACAGGTGGCCATCTCCACCGTTACCTTGGCCTGGTCTGGATAGATCCTCTTAAGCCCCTCTTCTCTCAACCTCCTCAGATCTTCTGGACCTCTAACCTTCATACTATCACCTTTCCCCATCATCCCCCATTTCTCTAGTTATACTCCTTAAGGAGTTTGGCTGCCTTCCCCTGGTTCAATTTGCCAAAGATCTCTCCATCGATGACCACCACCGGCCCTAAACTACAACAACCTATGCAGCGGACGGTATCGAGGGTAAACCCGAGATCCTTCGTGGTCCCCCCCGCCTCTACCCCCAGATCCCTCTCCAGCCTCTCCAAGACCTTTGTCGCCCCTCTCACATGGCAGGCCGTACCCAGGCATACATTTATTAGATGACGTCCCCTAGGGGTCAAACTGAAGGCCCGATAAAAGGTGGCCAATTTGTAAACCCTGGCTAGGGGGATAACCAACCTTTCGGCCACCCCCTCTAACGCCTCCCGGGAGAGATAGTTCTCCTCGACCTGGACATCTTGCAGGATGGCCAACAGGTTTGAATCCAGATAGTCGTATCTCTTTAAGATCTTCTCTAATTGAGCCTTCTTCATTCCCTTAGCCCTCGTTCGTCATCTGTACTTTCTTTTTCAATTTGGTATATTCCTCTTGAACCCTTTGCTGGATCTTATCGATCAGCTCGGGGGTCAGGTGCCTGAACCTCCCCTGGATCTTGAGATACTCTTCTACCGGCCTGAGTTCTGGGAGGTCTACGCTCAATTTATACTTTCCCCTTTCTACCTCATATAGCGGGAACACCCCCGTCTCAACGGCCAGACGCCCTGCATGGATTGCCAACTCCGGGGCCAGACGCCACCCTGTGGGGCAGACCGAGAGGATATGGATGTAGGCAGGCCCCTCGATATCGGCCGCCTTTTTCACCTTTTCCATCAAATCAAAAGGATAACTGGGACACGCTGTGGCCACATAGGGTATGTTATGGGCCGCGCAGATCTCAGGCATATTCTTCTTCCAGGTAGTCTGTCCAGGAACCACCTTGCCGGCGGGAGAGGTAGTGGTGGAGGCACCGAAAGGGGTGGCAGACGAGCGTTGAATGCCAGTATTCATGTACGCTTCATTATCAAAGCATACATAGACGAAGTTATGGCCCCGTTCCATGGCTCCCGAGAGTGCCTGAACCCCGATGTCGCTGGTCCCTCCATCGCCAGCCATCCCCATAACAGTGATCTTCTGTTTTGGAAGCCTTCCTTTGCGCATCAACGCCTTCAAACCAGCCTCGATCCCCGATGCCACAGCCGCCGTGTTCTCAAAGGCAACGTGGATCCAGGGAACGTCCCATGAGGTCAGGGGAAGAGGTGACGAAACGATCTCCATGCACCCTGTGGCGCTGGCGATGATGTTATTTCTCCCCAGGACCTTGGCCACCAGACGCAACGCCAAGACCTCAGCACACCCCTGACACGCCCTATGTCCGGGGACAAGGTATTCCTTTTGTGGCACCAGCCTCGCAGCATAGACCCCTAACCTGTCTAAATACGTGTCCATTATTCCCTCACTCCGTATATCTCATACCACTCACCGGGCCTTGCCTTGGCCTGCTGGACCATCTGCGCAAAGTCATCAGGGGCTACATCACGGCCTCCTAACCCGATGATAAAGTTCACTACCCGTGGGTGTCTCTCTTGATGGTAGAGGGCAGACCTAATCTCCCCAGCCAAGGGACCTCCTGGTCCTCCATAGGATATGGCCCGGTCCATTACCACCAGCAGTTCTGCCCCCTTGACAGCTTCTTCGAACTCCTCAAAGGGAAACGGGCGCCATAGTCTTATTTTCACCAGCCCCACAGGCTCATCCTCTTCTCTCATCGTATCGATGGCAATAGAAGCCGTCTCACCCAGACTCCCCTGTGTAACAACGATGATCTTGGCCTCCTCTGTTTCGTGTGTTTCTACGGGGTGATAGTATCTCCCGGTCAAATCTCCAAACTCTTGCCATCCCTGGATAATGTACGGCATGGTCTTGTTCATGGCCTCATCCTGAGCCTTTTTAGCCTCGGTGAAGAGGACAGGAGGACCGAAACAACCCATGCTCACAGGATGATCTGGGTGCAAGCGGTAAAGGGGCTGATATGGGGGTAGGTAACGATCCACTACCTTTTGATCCAGCATCTCAATGGGCTCAATAACATGCGTGAGGACAAAGCCATCTAGGTTTATGATAAAGGGGGTCAGGACATTTCTATCCTCGGCCACCCGAAATCCGATAAAGACGTGGTCATAGACCTCTTGTCCGTTGTCCACAAAAAGCTGGATCCATCCACAATCCCTGATGGACATCACGTCGGAGTGATCGTTCCATATACTCAAGGGGCTGTTAAGGGATCTATTGGCCAGAATCATCAACATGGGTAGCCTGAGAGACGAAACAGCATAGACGATCTCACTCATCAAGGCCAACCCTTGGGAGCTGGTGCAGGTAAAGGTCCTGGCCCCGACGGCTGAACTGCCTGAGCATACACTCATGGCCGAGTGCTCGGACTCCACAGGGACAAACTCAGCATCCAGCTCACCATTGTTCACCAACTCGGAGAGGTGTTCCACAATGTGGGTCTGAGGGGTTATAGGATATGCGGCAATGATATCTACATTCGCCTGCTTCACCGCCTCTGCCGCAGCAATGGAGACCTCCATTCCTATCCTGGTTGCCATTTACTCTTCCTCCTCTACCATGGTGATGGCCCCTGTAGGACACTCTTCAGCGCATATCCCGCACCCTTTGCAGTAATAGAGGTCGTGCTCAATATACCCATCTTTTAAAATCTTGATGGCCATATCCGGACAGTAGATGTAACAGGTGCCACATTTAATGCATCGTTCCTTATCGTACACAGGCCGCTGCGACCTCCAATCTCCGGTGCGGTAGATACTGGCATTTCCTGGTTCATCAACTACGTAACCTACATTGAGGTCCCTCCAGGTGATTTCGTCCTCTGGCTTAGCCACTTCTGTCCCCCTTATTCCAATATCTTGGTTTCATTGTAGGCCCTCTCAAGGGCCTTGATGTTTTTCTCGGCCAACCTTCCAAATCTCTCTTGTAAGGGCTCGATCATCGATCCCTTGTCCGCCACCTCCGCCGCCCTGAGCAAGGCCCCCAGCATGGTAGTATTGGTGATGGGCAGCCCCAGCTCCTCCCTGGCAATCCTTGTGGCATCCACTGTCGCCAACCTCGTCTGTATTCCCAACTCCTTCTTGATCTCTTCGGGAGAAAACCGGGTATTGGTTACCAAAATCCCTTCTGCTTTCAGACCATTGGCAACATCAACCAAGCGCAGAATACTAGGGTCCAATACCAAGACGATATCGGGTTGGTAGATAACGGACCTAACCTTAATTTTCTCATCACTTATCCGACAAAAGGCCACCACCGGTGCCCCTCTCCTCTCCGGGCCAAAGCTCGGAAAGGCCTGGGCATATTTCCCCTCTTTGATGGCGGCCAAGGCCAACAATTCCGCCGAGGTGACCGCCCCCTGCCCTCCCCTGCCATGAAGCCTTATCTCAATCATTCTTTCCCCATTCTCTCTCAACTGTTAGATGGGCAACTATTGCCAAAAATTTATGCGAACTCTGCCTCCAATCTTTGAAAGCCTATTTAATGTTAACGTTAACGTTGATTCACCAAAAAGTCAATAAAAAAATTTTTTGTTTTCACCTACCTTTGTTAAAACGTAATCATATTAGTGAAAAGCCTTTCAGATTTGTTGTTCTCTGATATTTCCGCAACTTTTTTGCTCATTGCCCTGAATAAGATAACTTGTAAAGGTCTTTACATCTCCCTCCTTCCATCCAGGGATTTGCTCATGGTCTTTCCATCCACATACTCGATGTCCCCCCCTGCCGGTATCCCCTGAGCAATGCGGGTTACCTTTATTCCAAAGGGCTTGATGACCTTGGCGAGGTAAAGGGAGGTGGCATCACCCTCTACTGTAGGGTTAGTAGCCAAGATGACCTCTGCGACCCCGCCTTGTTTCAATCTCTGCAAGAGTTCCTCTATCTTCAACTCCCGCGGTCCCACCCCATCCAAAGGGGATATGACCCCGTGCAGCACATGGTAGACCCCTCGAAATATCCCTGCTGCCTCTATGGCCATGAGGTCATTCGGTTCCTCTACCACACACAAGAGAGAATGATCCCTCTGGTGGTTGCTGCAAATACTGCACACCTCTCCTTCAGCGATATTAAAACAGATCCGGCAGAGCCCTATCCTCTCCTTCACCCGCAGGATACTCCCCGCTAAGGCCTGGGCGTCTTCCTTAGATGAACGGAGTATATGAAAGGCGAGCCTTGTAGCGGTCTTCTTACCGATACCCGGGAGCTTGGAAAGCTCAGTTATCAGAGCTTCTACTGCTGGGGCATAAGTGGACATATTAGATCAAACCTGGGATGGCCAGGCCACCCGTTATCTTCTTCATCTCCTCGGCCAACATCTCCTGCGACCTCCTTATCCCTTCATTCATCGCGGCGACGATCAGGTCCTGAAGCATCTCTATCTCCTGGCGATCTACCACCTCCGGATCTATCTTAATGGACAATATCTGCTGCTTACCATTGACCACCACCGTGACCATGCCCCCCCCTGCTGTGGTCTCCACCGTCTTTGTCGCCAGTTCTTCCTGGACCTCCATCATCTTAGCCTGCAGCTTTTGGGCCTGTTTCATCAAATCCCCCAACCCCTTGCTCATCTCACCACCTCCTCATGATCAAGACCCCTCTTTTACCTTAACCCCAACTATCCGCCCCTTAAAGATCTCAACAACCTCCTTTACAACGGGGTTCGCCAGGGCCTCCTTTTTCAGGTGCCTCGTCAAATCGGTCTCTTCATCTTGAGCCAAAGTATTTGGATCTCCATTTGCCTTGCCAGTAGGGTCTATGGATGTAATCTTTACCTTCACCTCTTTTTTGAAATAGCGCTGGGATACTTCCTCCAATGACTTCAAAGTACCGGGTTCGGAGACCCTGTCAAGGGCGAAGGAGCCCCTGGCGAACCCTATCTCCATGGAAGAATCATCCAGGCGCACAGGACGTCCCTGATTTAAAAAGGAGGCAAGGATGGGATTCTCACCCCGCAAAAATTTAAGAAAGTCCTCCCATTGCCCCAGGTCTTCCTGCCCTAATTCCCTTCCCATTTGCTGCACAGTGGGGGTGTCTTGCAGATTCTCCTGCTTTACTCGCCCACCTTCCCTTTGCTCCACTGGTCCAAGGGGAGGCCCTTCTGCCCCCTCTATCCCTTGGGAGAGGGCGCCCTCTAACCTCTCCACCCTTGATAAGATCTCTTCTGCAGGGAGCAAAGACCTGAGGCGCGCCATCTCCACCAAAGTCATTTCCAAGACGACCTTGGGGAAGGGGCTGCGGGCCATCAACTCTTCTCCCTTCAAAAGGATCTGAAACCACCTGTACAGATCCTCAAAACCCACCCCCGCTGCCTGATCCAAAAGGTCATTGGCCTCATGATCAGGTACATTTAAGATGGGGCTTTCTCCCCCTTCTATCTTCACCACCAGGAGGTTTCGAAAATGGTTCAGGAGATCTTTGCAAAACTGCCCAAGATCATAACCGATTTTATAAAGTTCATCTACAAGATACAGGCACGTTTTTGCATCTCCTTGGATGATGGCAGCGGAGATGTCAAAAAGTATCTTTCGATCTGTTATTCCCAGCAGGTCTAAGACATCCTCTCCCTTTACCTCCTCTCCCCCATAGGAGATGGCCTGATCGAGGAGGCTCTGGGCATCCCTCATGCTCCCCTCTGCCTCACGGGCGATGAGCATCAAGGTATCATCGCTTATCCTCACTCCTTCGGCAATCGCAATCTCTTTCAGCTTTTCAAAGATCAGGGCTAAGGGGACTCTCTTGAAGTCAAACCTCTGACAACGGGAGAGTATGGTAAGGGGGATCTTATGGGGTTCCGTGGTGGCAAAGATGAACAGGACATGGGGAGGTGGCTCCTCTAAGGTCTTCAACAGGGCATTGAAGGCGCTGGTGGAGAGCATATGGACCTCATCGATGATGTAGATCTTGTACTTGCTTTTGCCCGGTAGGTACTTGACGTTCTCCCGAAGTTCTCGCACATTGTCCACCCCAGTATTGGATGCCCCGTCGATCTCCAACACATCGATAGAGTTGGTGTTAGCTATCTCTTTACAGTTCTCACATTGGTTACATGGCCTTGGAGTGGGACCCTGTTGGCAATTCACCGCCTTGGCCAATATCCTGGCCGCCGAGGTCTTCCCCACCCCCCTGGGCCCGGTAAATAGGAAGGCATGGGCCAATCTGCTGGTAGAGATGGCGTTTTGGAGGGTCTTGGTTACATGGTCCTGACCCACCAGTTCTTCAAATATCTGCGGTCGCCATTTTCTTGCCAGGACAAGGTAAGGCATAAGTGGTTAATCTCCAAAAAAGCCGTTAAAAAGTGCCCAGGGATTCATCTCATAGGGTTCCAGGGGCCAATAGATCCAGGGTTCCAGGGGCCAAGGGGTCCAGTGGTCGAGTGAAATACACTAGAACCGCTCGGCTGAGCTCGCCGCAAGCCCTAGAATCCTGGAATCCTAAAACCCTTCATTTTGACCCCTTTAATCCTCTCAACTCCACCAACTAAATTGGGGAAGATCCACATAGATTGAAAATCCATACTTAATAGGAAAGGGGTGGCAGGGTAGCTCCCTGCCACCCAACAGCCACTATTGATAGCTAGGTTTACTGCGACACCAGATAAGGTTACTACCGCTGCTTCCTCCCGGACCTGACGGGGTTTGCAACCCTCCAATGCGCAGGACCCAGCTATCAATACTGGCTATTGATAGACGCAGAGTCCTGCATAAGGCACTCTCGCCGATATTCTTAGGTTACAACATACTGGTAACAAAAACCACCAGCCAAAAGCTCATCGTTATAAGCTACGAGTAAAATTGAGCCTTGCTCAATTTTCTGGCGGAGAGAGAGGGATTCGAACCCTCGGTACCGGTTTCCCGGTACACACGATTTCCAGTCGTGCCCCTTCGGCCAGCTCGGGCATCTCTCCGGGATTCCGCTTATGCGGGAATATAATTGGCTTATAGCTCTTGGCACGTAACATCATTTTTTCAGTTTGTTGCGAAATAAAGAAAGTTGCTTTACAAGATTATGTGCCTTATCCTCAATCTCTTGGTTTAAATCTTCATCAATATACCTGTAGAGCGTTGCAAGATCAAATCCGGCCACCGATTCGTAGGCCGATCTAATCGAGATGCTCAAAAACCGGGCAAACTCAGCGTCGGAATTGTCAGCCGATCCCTCGGCAATATTAAGCACAATGGAATTTAAAGCCCTTTCCAATTGGTTTGTAAGCCCCTTGCCCTTTTTCTCAACATATCTTTCAATGACGTCCCGGCAAAACTTGCAATAATCCTTAGCTTCCTGGTAAGCCCTAAAATTCTTGAATCTAAATTTCATAATTTACAGCAGGGCGGCAATGAAATCCTCCAGCTAAAAGCTCATTGCTATAAGCCAAGAGTGAAATTTAGCTTTGCTAAATTTCTTGGCGGAGAGGGTGGGATTCGAACCCACGGTCCCGGTTTCCCGGAACAGCCGATTTCGAGTCGGCCCCGTTATGACCACTTCGGTACCTCTCCTGCTATTCCCTCCGAAGTTGGAAAAATGCCTGTACTATCTCCTTACAACGCTCGGCCAGCACACCCTCGGTCACTTGGACCCGATGGTTCAGCCTCGGATCGTTCAGCAGGCGATAGAGGGATTCTACCGCTCCTGC
Source organism: Deltaproteobacteria bacterium (assembly GCA_019308925.1). Classification (NCBI taxonomy): domain Bacteria; kingdom Pseudomonadati; phylum Myxococcota; class Myxococcia; species Deltaproteobacteria bacterium. The sequence goes on along the minus strand of JAFDHG010000010.1, from coordinate 27,977 downwards.
CTTTTCGTCCCTCGCCCCGAAGATGAGGCGGGCCAGCCGGCTATGTAAAATGGCCCCGGCACACATAGGACAGGGCTCAATGGTAACATAGAGCTCACATCCATTCAGGCGGTAATTTCCTACCCTTGAGGCCCCCTCGCGTAGGACCAAGATCTCGGCGTGGGCAGTGGGATCGTTGAGGGAAAGGGAACGGTTGTGCTCCTTGGCCAAGACCTCGCCTTCCCTGACCAAGACCGCACCCACAGGGACCTCTCCCTCTTGCGAGGCCTTGAGGGCCTCCTCTATGGCCATCTCCATCATCTCTTTATCTTTCAATGAGCCTTTTTTCACCTTGTTTTCGATACTTCCGATAAAAAATGCTAGCAGAAAAGCAATGAGGGGTCAAGGGATATCAGACGATGACATTTCCCCCTTGCCGTGCTATGGTTAAATTGGGAAATTGAAGAGGGGCTTTTTTATCAACAGCTTGGCCGGCGATCCGAGATTGAGGAGATGCGTTAAACCTCTCTTCTACCATCCACCTGGTGACCCGGCCTCCCTATTTTGGGGGGAAAGGAAGTGACGGTATGAATATTTATCAAAGGATCGTTCTTGCATTAGCAGCGGTTGCCTTAGCTATAAATTTTTGGGGAGACAAATTAGGATGTCCCGATTCCCTTTGGGGTAAGGCATGGTGGAAAAAAATTATATGTAGTCTTTGGTCTGGCAATCCTATTACAGCTTTATCATATTCAGTTGGTATTATAGCAATCGCCTTGGCCATCTTTATTGCACTCAAAAATAAGTGAACTACCACCGAGCAAGCTCGGTTGCTTCTTCCGCTAATCGCCGTCCCCTAAAAACCCTGCTTTGTAAGGATGCCATTTCATCCCACAAGCAAGCTTGTGGGTTTTCTGGCATGATTTTTATAAAAAGCGAGTAAATCGATAACTTACTGCAAACTAAAGGTTTTTTAATGCTCAGTATGTTGGAAGTGGCATAAAAGAGCTAAAGTGATATAAAAAGGCAAAAAGTGCTTGACAAAGGCATCAATTGATACCATACTTTAAATGAAAAGACCTTCTCATAAGGAACTTAACAACAAGATCAGACAGGCAAGGGAAGCAGTATTAGAAGATCGCATTGGTATTGTAGATCCAGTCTCCATTGCTGCCGATGCCTTGGAACTAGGCCACCTTATCGAAGATATTGAAAATGTCCTTTATGAGGTATTGAATGAAATAACGCCGCCTGATTATGCAGGGCAAAGACCTCCGCAACGTTCTTATGAGGACAAAATTAAGGATTGCGAGCTCTTCGCTTTTAGATGGGTAAGTAAGCGTTTGGGTTGTGAGGTCTATTTAAAGTTTACGCTCAAAGATGACAAAATGTGGCTTGTATCTTTTCACCAGCATAGAGAGGGAGAATAAAATGACGAAAAATGCTATGAACTGCCCAAATGGCCACGGGGCAATGCAGATTAAGAAATTGGATAAAAGTATAACGTTTCGTGGTGTTGATATAACTTTTCAAGCAGAATATTACGTATGCCTGGTTTGCGGCATAGAGGTGGGTACAATCGACCAGGCGGCTGCCACTCAGAGAGCGATTTCAGATGCCTACCGTAAAATGGTTGGTCTGCTGACAGGCAAGGAAATACGGGAACGTAGAAAAAAACTGGGCTTAACCCAAGACGATCTTGCAAGGCGGATGAGTGTTGGTATCGCTAGCATAAAGAGGTGGGAAGGGGGGCTGATCCAAAGCAAATCTATGGACAAGGCCCTGCGTACAGCCCTCCAGGGTCAGACAGTTGGAGATATTTATACAGGTAACCGAGTATTATCAATACCAAGAATAAAACTCGTCTTGAGGCAATTTGAGTCTATCCTGGGAAAAAGGCTTTTGGTAAAGAACGACAGGATGCTCTACGCAGCAAAGTATTTGTGGTATGCAGATATGGTGGCTTTTCGGGAGCTAGGGGAAAGTATGACCGGCTCTACTTATGCCCGGCTCCCGTGGGGTCCACAGCTTAATAACTATCGAGACCTGATTGATGAGATAAAGAATGCTGACGAGACAATGGCTGAACCACTTACAGTTGAAGAAAAAAGGATTATCACTAGAATTGCAAAAACCTTTCCTAAAAAGAGCATGGTATATCAAGCCACTCACAATGAAATAGTTTGGGAGAGAAAGACCTCGGGAGAACTTATTCCGTATACCAATTCGGCAGAATTGACGGAGATATAATTAGCAAGCCGTAATCACTGAATGTGGGGGGCTAGCGGAGGGCCCCGCGCATTGAGAAGGACAAAGTTACCGAAGATTCAATTCCACCACCTGAGACATACCTATGCAAACCTGCTTATCGCTCAAGGGGAGCATCCCAAGTACATTCAAAGTCACTTGAGCCACAGCAGTATAAATGTGACAATGGATATCTACGGCCACCTAATGAATACCGTTGAATACCGTGAATAGGGGGGCTGCAAGCCAGTTGGGGGGGGTCTGTTTTGGGTGACAAAAATGGCCACCCTGAGCATCAATTAGCACTTTTAGGTAGTTCGTAGAGTGTCAGTGGTGTCAGACCTACACTATTGACAAAACCTATCTGATTTGATATAAAATCTTCATGGGAAGGCCATTGAGGATTGAGTATCCTGGCGCTTTTTACCATGTCACCTCCCGGGGTAATGAACGAAGGCCCATCTTTTTGGCAAAGGAGGATTATGAGAGATTTACAGGTTACTTGGAATCAGCGACCGAGAGATATGGGGCTCAGATTCACTGCTTCTGTCTTATGCCCAATCACTACCATCTCCTCCTGGAGACCCCGAGGGGCAATCTCCACGTCATCCTTCACCATTTGAACACCAGTTACACCAACTATTTCAACCGAAATACAGGGAGGGTGGGCCACCTTTTTCAGGGGCGGTACCGGGCTATTTTGGTTGAAAGGGATAGCTACGCCTGGGAACTGTCGCGTTACATTCATTTAAATCCGCTCAGGGCGCATTTAGTGGATAATCCCTCGCAGTACCCTTGGAGCAGTTATATAGATTACGTAGGCAAGGGAAAGAGGTGGGGGTGGCTGCGGGTTGATTTCATATTGACTCAGCTCAGTTCGGATGAGAGGCGAGCTCGGAGGATGTATCGGGATTACGTGAGGGAAGGAATGGGAGAGGAAGTGGGGAATCCCCTAAAGAAGGTGATCGCATCGACCCTTTTGGGCTCTGAGGAGTTTGTGGCGTGGGTGAGGGAGAGATGGATTGGCAAGGTGGCCTCCCATCGTGATGTTCCAGCTTTGGGGAAGCTTTCTTTGCGGCCAGATTGTACCTCCATTTTAAGGGAGTGCGAGAAAAGATTTGGCAAGGGGGCGGTTGAGGCGAGAAGGGCAGCGATGTATCTCTGTCATCGGTTGAGTGGGAGGTCTTTGGGGGAAATCGGGGGGTTTTTTGGTGGGATCAGTCCCTCAGGCGTGAGCCAAAACACGCGACGATTTGAGGAGATCCTGAAGGCAGACGAGAAGCTATCCAAGGAGGTGTTGAAGCTCAAGCAATTATTGGAGTCAATAGTGTAGACCTGACACTTTATATTTCTCTGTGTGCAGCGGTACCAATCAAATATCAAACTCGTGTTCCAGTTATCGCTAGCATGGATGATTGGATTAAACATATAACGGGACAACAGCGAATAGATACTAGCAAATTATTTCCTCGTTTTGCGAGCACTAAAAGTGATCACTGGGCATATGAAAAGGAATGGCGATGTATTGGTAGCAAAAAAGAAGATAATGGAAAGCTATTTGAATTTTTTGACTTTTTGCCTCAGGAAATAGAAGCTATATACCTAGGTTGTAAAATTGAAGAACGAAAACGTAAACAGATTACTCAATGTTTAAGGGATAACCTAAGTCATGTAGAACTATATGAGGGAAGCAGAGATAACAGGAAATACGCATTAAACTTTAAAAGGCTAAGGTAATTTGAGATGGTAGCAAAATGGTAGCAAATAGTAAAAATGGGATTAGGCTCAATTGGCTAACCCCTTGAAATCACTGGCGCGCCCAGGGCGACTCGAACGCCCGACCTACGGATTCGTAGTCCGTCGCTCTATCCAACTGAGCTATGGGCGCTTTTTTTGAAAATTAATTTCCCCCTCCCCTTTATCCCCTCCCCCCAGGGGAGGAGAAGGATTCGAGTAAGATTATTTTCTAAATAACATCTTTAAACTTCAGCGTCAAGACCCTCCTGCTGCAAAGCGCTGGGCTGCGCGGTAACCAACGGGGTTGCCCACATCGAAACCCCTCCCCTCCAAGACCTTTCCCATTACCTCCCTTTCCTCACAGATCATCTGCAGCGCAGGGGTGTCATCCCATTCTTCCTCCCAGCCTTTGGTCCTCTCCAGATAGGAGAAGAAGTGAGGACCGAGGATCCACCTCCCAACCCCCTTAAGGATCTTCTTATCTTCTTTGAGGATCAAAGCACCTGGATGTTTACCCGAGAGGCCACGGACCTCCACGACCCCTGGCTTCCGTTCTCTCTTCTCAATGATCCCGACATTTCCGAACCCCTTTGCCTCCCTTGCCCCCAGAGAGAGGACCCCTATCGTGTCCAGTTCAAACCGCTGATAGAGAGGGATCATCTGGTCCAAGGCAGGGGTGCGGCCAAAGAAGATGAAGTCCGGCATCATCAAGGCAAAGGGCTCCTCCCCTACCAGTTCCCTTACCCTGTATATGGCCTCACCTGACCCCAAGGGGGCCGGCTGATCTATAAAAGTCAACCTTAAAGAAAAAGTCCTCCCCTTCCATCCCTCTGCTTGTAAGTCCTTCTGTAACTGCTCTGATTCGAGGTAGCGGCGCAGGGATTCCTTTCGTTCATTTACCACGATATATAGTTCTTCCAAACCAGAGAGGACGGCCTCACAGACGGCATATGAGATCATCGGTTTCCCCCCTATGAGGAGCATCTCCTTGATCTGCCCCCTCGCCAGGGAATGCATCCTGGTCCCCATGCCTGCAGCGGGGATAATCCCTTTTCTGATCTTTTCCATCTCCCTAAAGACAAAAAAATGGCGGAGAGAGAGGGATTCGAACCCTCGATCCCGGTTTCCCGGGATACTCGCTTAGCAGGCGAGCGCCTTCAGCCTAACTCGGCCATCTCTCCGCGATCCCCGCAACTGCGGAGATACCCTTAGCCTCTAGCAGGTAGCTTTCTTCTTACAGCTTGTTTCGTAAAGATGCCACTTGCTGCAACCAGGGCGTATGCCCATTCTGCAACGTTCTGGCTTAAATCTTTATCATGATACCCCTAAAGTACTACTAAGTCAAACTGCTACAAGTTCATCGCTATAAGCAACTCGTAAAATTTGCAAAGCAAATTTTCTGGCGGAGGGAGAGGGATTCGAACCCCCGTCCCCTTTTGGGGGAAGCGGTTTTCAAGACCGCCGCCTTAAACCACTCGGCCATCCCTCCGGGATCCCGCCTATGGCGGGATACTTTTTGCTCTTAGCCCTGAGCTTTTAGCTCTTTCTTTCAAACTCTAAAACGGGATTGACCCACTCCTCAAACCATTTCACTTATTTTACGTCTTCCGCTCGATCTTTGCAATGCCGCCCATGTACGGACGCAGGGCATCAGGGATCACCACACTTCCATCCTCCTGTTGATAGTTTTCTAAAATTGCCACCACAGTCCTGCCCACGGCTAACCCCGAGCCATTAATGGTGTGGACCAACTCCGTTCCCTTCACACCCCCCCGGCGGAAGCGGATATTGGCCCGACGGGCCTGAAACGCCTCGAAGTTGCTGCAGGAGGATATCTCCTTATAAACCCCTTGGCCAGGGAGCCATACCTCGATATCATAGGTCTTGGAGGCGGCAAACCCAAGATCACCTGTGCAGAGGGCGACCACCCGATAGTGGATCTTCAACCTCTGCAGGACCTCCTCAGCGTCTACAAGGAGACCCTCCAGCTCTTCATAGGAAGTCTCCGGTGTGGCAAACTTTACCAACTCCACCTTGTTGAACTGGTGCTGGCGTATAATTCCCCTCGTATCCTTCCCATAAGAACCCGCCTCCCTGCGAAAACAGGGGGTATATGCGCAATAATAGATGGGAAGGTCGTGCTCAGAGAGGGTCTCATCCCGATGGATATTGGTCACCGGGACCTCGGCCGTTGGGATGAGGAAATAATCCGTCCCTTCTATCTTGAACAGGTCCTCCTCAAACTTGGGCAGTTGCCCTGTGCCAGTCATCACGTCTCTGTTGACCATGAAAGGGGGGAGGACCTCTCGGTAGTTGTGCTCGCTGATGTGCAGATCGAGCATAAAATTTATCAGGGCCCTCTCCAACCGGGCCCCCAGATCTTTGTAAAGGGTGAACCTGGCCCCGGCCAGCTTGGCCCCACCTTTAAAATCGAGGATATCAAGGGCCTCGCCTATATCCCAGTGGGGTTTGGGCTCAAAGGAGAAGGTGGAAGGCTCACCCCATCTCCTCACCTCCACATTGTCCTCCTCTGTTCTGCCCACGGGAACTGAGTCATGGGGGATGTTGGGGATGGTGAGGAGAAAGGGTCGCATATTCTCCTCTTTTCCCTTTAAGACGGCCTCCAGGTCCTTGATCTCCTGGGATACCTGGCGCATCTGGGCGATCAACTCCTTCGCATCCCCCCCTTCCCTCTTGATCCTGCTGATTTCGTCCGTGACCTGGTTTCTTTGACTCCTGAGGACCTCCACCTGTTGGATCAGTTCCCGGCGTTGTTGATCTAGCTTTATAAAGGGATTTAGGTCAAGGTCATCACCCCTTTGGGCCAATTTCTCCCTGAGAAAATCTATCTTTTCTCGCACAAACTTCAGGTCCAACACTTTTTATCCTCTCCTCTGACCTTCCTCAAGCGATAATAGGGTAAAACGAAATCAACCGAAAGTCAAAATGGTAAGACCCAACTTGAGAGATATCCCTCTGCGGGGTTAAACGATCCAGCGGAGCTTTATGTCTTCCCGAATCTTACCAAAAACAGGATCACCAGTAAGAAGTTCGGCCCTTTTCCTCTTTACCAGTGCAAGGGCGAAACAGTCGGCATAGGCAATGGGGTACTTTCCTTTGAACTCAGCAGCCTCACGAGTCAGGCCCTTATCTGCGTCCACCAGTGTGATCGGGTACTTGGCTAATTGGAACACCACCGCCTCGGCCGCATCAGGCCCTTGCTCACGATATGTACTGTAGTAGACCTCGCCCCAATTGATGACGCTCATCCAGCCCCTGGCCTTCTTTTCATACAACTCCCTCAGCACATTCTCCACCTCATCAGCCCCTGGCTCATCCTCAAAGAATGCAATTATCGCAAAACTGTCAAAGACATAATCCTTCACCTCTCTGACTCCGCCTTTCTATCCTCAATAAGCCGTCTCAAGACCTTTCCCCTAGTCAAAAGCATACCCCGACCCGCCTTGATAGGATCATCAAAGATCGGTTCAAGGATGATTTTGCCATCGCGCTCAGAAACGGAAAATATCGTACCCTTTTGGATCTTCAGCCTCCTTCTCAGTGCAGCAGGTATCACTATTTGCCCCTTGGTGGTTACTCTCGTTTCCATATAGCCCACTCCCTTTTTTCTTACTTTCTAAAATTATTGTAAGACAAAATTAAGGGGAAGTAAAGAAGAAAGAGGTAAGGATGCATAATTGTTGACAGTACTCCATGAAGTACCTATAATTGGTGTGCACAGAGGACTGCTTTCAAATTAAGAATTGTAACCTAGTATTAATAAAGGAACCTTGATGAGCTACCATCAACCATTTCCTTGTACCGGCATGGTGAAGTTTCTCTCAAGAGGTTGTTGCCTGGGAAAAGTTATTGAGCCAATGCAATAAGGAGGTATCATGGGAGCATATGATGAACTCGTAATTAGTGCATTTGATCGGGCATGTGAGAAATTTTCCGACAAGCCAGCGATAATATATCTTGGTGAAAAGTTCTCTTATATGAGAATGAGAGAACTCATTGATAGATTTGCAACTGCTTTATATGAGTTAGGCGTCAGGGATAATGATAAGGTTATGATTTATATTCCAAATTGCCCGCAGTTCCTTATAGGATATTTCGGAGCTCAGCAGGTTGGGGCTGTACCGGTTCCGGTCTCTCCTATTTACACACCCTATGAGATAAGATACCTCATCAACGATGCTGGGGCCGAGACTGTCTTATGCCAGGACACGAATTTTAGATATATCAAAGAGGTCTTTCCAGGAACATGCCTAAAGAGGGCTATCATTACAAACTATGTGGATCTACTCCCTATGTATAAGCGTATCATCGGGATCTTGTTTGACAAAATACCAGATGGTATTACTGAGCGAGGTGAAAATATATATTTCTTCAAAGACTTAATTCGTAAATATCCACCTCAGCCACCAAAGATTAACATCAACCCAAGAACTCAACTCAGCTACATATTATACACAGGAGGGACTACCGGCTTCCCTAAGGGCTGCATGTCTACCCATACAGGTATGGTATCCTTCGTTGATGAGATTCGTGCAGCAGGTAAGGACTATATTTCAGAGGGAGATGATGTATTCATCATGGTGAATCCTCTTTTCCACCAGATGGCCCAGGGGATCATTTTGGGAATGGTTTTAACTAAAGGGAATACTGCTGTATTGATGCCCATACCTCAAGTGGATAGCATTTTAGATGCGGTACAGGTATACAAAGGGACTCTATTTTTGGGCGCACCAACCCTTTACCGTATGATCTTGGAAAATGATAGGTTAGACTTTTATGATTTAAGCTCACTGAGATACTGCTGGAGCGGTGGTGATGTCCTTCCCCTCGAGGTATTTAACAGGTGGAAAAAAAGGTTTGCTGTGCCAATACACCAAGTATACGGTTCAACCGAGGTAGGTTTTACCGCGATGAGCCCTCTGGACAGGGAGCCTACTCCGGGGAGCATTGGGCTTCCGCTACCATCCAGGGAGATCAAGATTGTAGACCCGGAAAGTCTGGAAGAAGTTCCTCCTGGCACGTCTGGGGAATTGTTGGTTACTTCTGAATATATCTCAAAGAGTTACTGGAATAAGCCAGAAGAGACTGCTGTTTCATATGTGAAGATCGATGGTAAAATCTGGTACCGTATGAATGATTATGTCCGAATGGGGAGTGATGGGCAACTATACTATGTCGATAGAAGTGCAGATGTCATAAAGTATAAGGGATATAGGGTTTCCTGTTCCGAAATCGAATCGGTATTGCAAGATCACCCCACTGTAATAGGTGCATGCGTGGTGGGTATTCCCGATTCCAAGGTAGGAGAACGTATCAAGGCAATAGTAGTGCTTAAGGAAGATGCGAGGGGTGTAAGCGGGGCTGAGTTGACTAAATGGTGCCGGGAAAAACTAGCTCCTTATAAGATTCCACAGTATATAGAATTTAGAGATATGCTTCCAAAATCCAAGGTAGGGAAGCTCTTGAGGCGAGAGATAAGGGATGAGGAGCGAAGACGGTTAACGAAGGGAAAGAAATCAATTAAGGTGTAAACGGATTTATTGTATTTCTGTAAGGTCTATAAATTAAACTCCAAAGTAAGCGGATTTTACATCCGGATTGTCCATCAATTCCTGAGAAGTACCTTCCAAAACAGCCCCCCCATTTTCCAGCACATAGCCGTAATCTATAATAGGCAAGATTGGCCTGGCATATTGCTCCGCGATCAATATCGTAATTCCCATTTGCTTATTGATCTCTTCGACTGCTTGAACAAGCGTTTCCTCTATTTTTGGGCTTAACCCGAGTAGAGGTTCGTCCAATAGGAGCAACTTCGGCTGGGCCATCAAGGCCCTCCCGATGGCAAGCATCTGCTGTTCACCACCACTGAGAAACCCTCCCTCTCTCTTTCTCAGTCCCTTTAGGGCCGGAAAGATGGTAAAAACGAAATCAAGTGTTTTCTTGGCTTGAGCTCTTGTAGCTAAACGGCCGCCAATCTTCAAATTTTCTAATACACTGCTTTCTGGAAAGATCCTGCGTCTTTCCGGACAAAGAATAATCCCTCTCTCAGCCCTTTCGCTAGGCATCATATTGGTGATATCCAACCCATCATATTCTATGTTTCCAAGTACTGTTATCCTTTCTCCCCCTTTCATTTCTTCTTTTCTCTTTATGTCTAGTATTATTCCTGAAATGGTATACATCAACGTGGATTTACCGGCACTGTTAGCTCCAAATGCCCCTGTGATTTCCCCCTTGCGACACCTTATATTAACATTATTTATGGCTATCGCATTTTCATAAAATACCATAAGATCCTTAACTTCTAACGATATCGGTTCAGTACCTCTGCTCTTAGGTAATCCTTCCTGCCTTCTTAGTTCTCGATGACCCCTTCTGGGACCTGCTCCCAGGTAAGCCTCCCTAACCTCTTGTTTCTCCATTACCTCTTCTGGGACACCTTCGGCAAGTTTTTCACCAAAATTCATTACAATTACCCTATTGACCAGCCTGAATAGTTCCCTCAATCTATGCTCTATCATAAGTAATGTAATGCCATCCATCTGTAACCTCTCTATGAGAGGTAACATACTAGCTATCTCACTCATGCTTAAACCTGAAAAGATTTCATCACATATTATTATCTCAGGCTTTAGCGCGATACACCTGGCAAGTTCAAGACGCTTAAGGTACCCAAGCGGTAAAGATGCGGCAATTTTATATGGAACACGGGCATCGCGTTCAAAACCAACTTCTTCTAAAACATCTATAGCCACTGTATCTGTGTCTCCAAGCTTTCCCTCCTTAGTTCCACGAACTCGCGGTGAGTTTAAAGGGACAACGAGGTTTTTGAATGCGGACAAGCTATGATATGGTCTCATTACTTGGAACGTTCTTGTAACCCCAACGTTAGCAATTTTATGTGGTTGTAAGCCCGTAATCTTTTTGCCTCTGAAGAAAACCTCCCCTGAATCAGGTTTTACAAAACCAGTAATGAGATTCACCAGCGTTGTCTTTCCAGAGCCGTTGGGACCGATGACCCCAAGAATCTCGCCTTTGGACAATGCAAAGCTTACATCCTTTATTGCTTTAACGCCCCCAAATGACTTACTAACATTTTTGACCTGGAGGAGAAATTCCTCGCCCATACTTATACCTCTATCCAATGCTCAAATTGATGATACTTCCGCTGAAGGTAGTTCATTAACCCTTCAGGCTTATATACGATAAAGCCTATCAAGATGAGGCAATAGAGAACTACCCTGAGCTGGCCAAAACCACGCAATGCCTCGGACATAGGGGTTAGGATGAAGGCACCCAGCACCGGGCCTACCAAGGTTCCCATTCCGCCCATCACAGCTGCGGCAATGGGGAGTATAGAAAAGTCCATAGCAAATAGGGATATACCCAACCAGCCATAAAGGTGGCTAAGGTAAGCACCGGCAAAACACCCTATCAACGATGTTATGAACACTGCCTTAATCCTGTATAAGGTTATGCTAATACCGGAGGCCTCGACTGCTTGGTCATTATCCTTTATGCCACGTAAAATCAACCCAACATCTTCGTTGACCAATCTTCTAAGTGCAAAGACCGAGACGATAACCATTCCCAGTATAAGATACTGGTCAACCCATACATTGGGGAAGGTTGCAAGGGCACTGATGCCTTCGGTACCCCTGAAAACATTTAGTGCAACGATGATATAAACCGCAAATAGTGGAAACATGAAGCTAACGATGGCAAAATAGATACCTCGTAATCGGAGGCAAGGGAGTAAGACCAAGGTGCTAATCACAGCTCCGGCAACTGAAGCAATAGGGATAGTCAGGACTGGTGGCCAGCCAAGATAGGCGTTCAAGATCCCCGATATGTATCCGCCAGCTCCAATGAAAAAGGCCCCACCCAAACAAACCAGCCCGACGTATTCAGCCAAGAAATCAAAGCCCAGGGCTAGCAATGCGTAGACCCCCGCTGAGCATAAGACCCTTTGCCAGTACATGCTCAAAACAAAGGGAAGCAAGAGTAGACCCGCGATTAAGACGAACCTCGGTATGACAAGATAAGCCATTCCCCTCCAGGAAGAGATGGCATATAGGCCCTCGGTTCGCACCTTTATGCCTCTGTCCAGCCTCTCTTTGCGCCTATCCCTTGTGACCAATATTAAACCCTCTCCTCAAGTTCTTTCTGTTTTCCCAAAAAACCTGAAGGCTTGAATATCAGTATCAATATAATGGCTCCAACAAGTACCACTGACTCCCATACAGCCCCGAGCAAGGTTGTGCTAATTATCATGGCAAAGCCAAGCACGAAGGATGCCAGTACCACACCTGCCCAACTTCCAAGTCCACCAATGATGCATACTGCAAGGGCGTAGATTAAGACCCTGTATCCCGCCTCGGCTGTGACATTACCGAGAGGAAGGATGATCAAAGCAGCCAGGCCGGCTAAGGCAGAACCGATGGATAGGGATATCTCCGCTGTTCGATCAGAATTTATTCCGAGCATCATGGCAGCACGTTCATCTTGTGCTATGGCTCTAAGGGATAACCCTATATTCGTATGGTGGGTGAAGAGCCACAACAATGCTACGACTAGCAATCCTCCCCCTATTATGATAAGCCGCTGAAAGTCCACTAGCACGCCGCATATGCTCACTTTTCCTTCTATAAATGGCGCCAGAACATAGAATGGACCGATGAAGCCCTTGAAACCGCCAATACCTTGCAAGCGCAGACCTTCCAGTATGATTAAGCTAACAGCGAATGAGGCGATAATCTCCGATGTTGCCATACCCCTTAGGCGTATGAGAATTAAACGGTATATAATAAAGCCAAGAAATGCCACAATAACCAAGGATAGGATGATAGCTAGTGCGTAATTTATCTTTAAATCATTCACGAAACTCCAGGTTAAAAAGCCGGCCAAAACATATAAGGCGCCGTGAGCAAAGTTGGGCAATCTGCTTACTCCATAGACCAGGGTAAAGCCAACAGCTATCAGGAGAAATGTAATACTATTAACTGTTCCGTAGATTAATATATGCATCTGATATACTACTTATATTTAAGGAAACTAGCAAAGAGGGTCTAAGAGAAATAGGCCCCCCAGCATGGGACGGGGGGCCTAACCAATATCATTTATTTGAACTGATATCATTTTAGCCAAGGGGGCATCTTAATGGTACCAGTGGCTGCTGCCTCTGGAAAGATACACACCCTCTTACCATCTTGCCATTGGATCCAACAACCTAATACGCTCGTCTTTGGATCATAGCCATAAATGATCTGATGGTTTTGATCGAACCTGATCGTTCCCCGAACAGCTGGAAGATTTGTCTTCTCAAGGGCAGCTATCAGGGCATCTTTTTTAAGGGTTCCGGCCCGTTCAATGGCATCTTTCAATACAAAAAGTGCCTCATAGGCGCTTACGCATCCAGTGCTCCGAGGTGCTACACCCCACCTTTTCTTAAAGGCGTTATAGAATTTCATGGTCTTTGGCATTACATTGCTGGGGACAGAGCCAGTCTCCGAAAGAGTGACCACAGTGTAAGCGCCTTTGCCCTTGGTTGCCTTCCAGAAACCAGGGTCCTCGGCAGCACCGATGAAACCAATGGGTAGTGCCGGCACCTCCATCTCAGCCCACTGCCTCAAGAGAATGGAAGTTTCCGGTGAATAGGCCCACATAAACAAAACTTGTGCCCCTGATTTCTTGCATTCGCTCAGTGCTACAGAGTAATCAGTGGTACCAATGGGATGTTTGTCGTGGCCTACGATTTCCCAGCCATCTTTTACTGCGAGCTTTTCCACAATTCCCGCGGCCTTACGGCACATCAGACTGTCGTCGATGGATATGAACATCTTGTTGAAGCCGTACTGCTCTTTGATTTTATGGAGCAAATCAACTCCCTCTTTTATATACCACTTAACACTGCCGCTAGCCCTAAAGGAATACTTATATTTTTTAGGATCACTGGCTACCTTTTTATCCCAGCTGGGTGTATAACACCCAATGGAGACTATATCTACTATCTTGTACCTTGCGTATAAATCCATAGCTGCAATTCCACACTCTGACATGCAAGGACCACCAACGATAACAGCTGACTTTTTTTGTAAAATCAGCTTTTCTATTGCTAGAAGCACTTCACTAGTAGGAACACCGGGTTCTTCATCACGGGTATCGATTATTTCAAGTTTAAGAGGACGCATTACACCACCGACATTGACCCCACCTGCAGCATTAATTTCCTCTGCAGCTAAGATCATGCCCCGTTCGCCATTTTGCCCATATGCACTCGCCCGGGGAACAGGACATCCTACAATTATAGGTTTACCCTTCTTTCCTGCTTTGGCGCTGATCACCCCAAAAGCCCCTATCATTGTTACCGCTATAAACAAAACCAAGATTGCTCGAAAAACCTTGCTCTTCATAAGACACCTCCTTATTGTTAAAGTGGTTATAAAATCATTATGTGTTCTGGAAAACGTTCTGTTATATTACCTTTCTGTTTTTAAAAGTCAAGCTCAAAAATCCCAGAAGTTTCCTCAAAAATTTCAAAAATCCCAATTACCATAACTATCTCTTCAATAAAGCACCTAAATGGTGCACAAGGACCATCTTCAGAGCATTTTTCCAGATCTCGAATACACCCCCCCAACTTTTTTATTCCATAATTGGGAAGGGCACGTGGCAAAGACATCTTTACCACGTGCCGAGGGGTTTGACAAAATAAACGACGAAGTGATAGCAATAGATACGAAGAAGGGATCAATGATGTGGGACGAGGTCAGCGAGGCGCTGAAAAATACAGACATTCAGGGCTGGAAGAGGATAACTGTAGAGTTCGGCAAAGCTGAGCTGGAGATCATCGTCCCTCCCCAGCTTGAGGTCCTGGAGATGACGGAAATCCCTCCCCTCCCAGATCCACAAAAGGCCATTGATGAGGCCTTAAAACATCCCATTGCCAGCCCCGCCTTGCAGGAGATCATCAAGCGGAAGGGAAGGCCACCTCACCAAATCTCTGTGTGCATCGCCGTCTCCGATATCACCAGGCCAATCCCCTATCAGGGGAAAGGAGGTATTCTCCTACCGCTACTTCGAGCCCTAGAGACATGTAATATCAAGAGGGAGAATATCATGCTCCTGGTCGCAACAGGTATGCATCGGGCTAGCACTGAAGAGGAAAAGGTTCAGATGTTCGGAGATGAGGTGATGGGGCGTTACCCCATCAAAGATCACGATTGCGAGGATCAGGCCAACCTGGCCTATGTAGGGAGGACCAGCCGAGGGACTCAGGTCTTCATCGATAAAGACTTCTACAGGGCAGATCTGCGCATCACCACCGGCCTGGTAGAAACTCATTTCATGGCGGGCTTTTCTGGTGGCAGAAAGGCAATCTGCCCTGGTCTGGTGGATAAACAGACCATAGAACGCTTTCATGGGCCGGAGCTCTTGGAGCATCCCCTTTCTGCCAATCTGGTCCTGGAGGGAAACCCCTGTCATGAGGAGGCATTGGAGATAGCCCAGGCCGTGGGGGTAGCCTTCACCCTAAATGTTACGCTGAACCGCGACCTCAAGCTCACCGGGATCTTCGCTGGAGATCTGGTTCAGGCCCATCTGGAGTCCTGCCAAAAGGTGAGGGAAGAGGTGGCCATCCTCATTGACCATCCCTACGACATCGTCCTCACCCATGCGGGTTATGTCGGCATAAATCACTATCAGACTGCCAAGGCAGCAGTGGGGGCCCTGCCTGCCGTCAAAGAGGGGGGAACCATCATCATCGCCGCGAACAATCTCGATCCCGAGCCCATTGGAGGGCCAGAATACAAGAGGTTGCTGCATCTGTTGAAGATGCAAGGCCCACAGGGATACTTAGACCTCATCCGTTCACCTAGCTGGACCTTCACCAAGGATCAATGGGAAACAGAGATGTGGACGAAGGTCATGCGTAGGGTCTCAGCAGAAAGGCTGATCTACTGCTCTCCTAATATCCATTCGCAGGGTTACAAGATCATCCCCGGGGTCAGCGGCTATGTTTACCTGGGGGACGAGGAGATGAAAAAGCCCCTCCTGGAGAGGGCTCAACTGATGATCCAGCGGGCCCTCATCCATGCCGTATACCGGATCCAAAGGATAGGGAAAGAGCCCACCCTTGCCTTTATTAAAGAAGGGCCTTACGCGGTACCTCTCTTCCAAAGTTAGAAAAATCACTGACACTCCCCCAATGCCTTTTTCAGAAATTGTCCGGTATAGGAATGGGGCATGTCGGCCACCGCCTCGGGGGTACCCAAGGCAATTACCTCCCCCCCCTCATCACCCCCCTCTGGTCCCAGGTCGATGATGTAGTCAGCACACTTGATGACATCTAGGTTGTGTTCGATGACGATGACGGTGTTGCCGGCATCCACCAGGCGATTAAGCACATCAAGGAGCTTCTGGATCTCGGCAAAGTGGAGCCCTGTGGTGGGCTCATCAAGGATGTAGACGGTCCTGCCGGTATCCCTCTTGCCCAGCTCCCTGGCCAGCTTCACCCTTTGGGCCTCTCCCCCGGAGAGGGTGGGCGCGGGCTGTCCCAGTTTGATATAGCCCAACCCCACATCGGCCAATATCCGAAGCCTCTTCTTCAAGAGAGGGATATGGCGAAAGAACTCCAAGGTCTCCTCCACCGTCATCTCCAGGATCTCTGATATATCCCTCCCCTTGTATCGTATCTCCAAGGTCTCCCGGTTGAAGCGTTTTCCCTTACACTCATCACAGGTCACATAGACGTCAGGGAGGAAGTGCATCTCGATCCGGATGATCCCCTCCCCCTGGCACGCCTCACACCTGCCACCTTTCACATTAAAACTGAATCTACCCTGGGTGTAGCCCCGAACCTTCGCTTCGGGGAGTTGGGAGAAGAGGTCTCTGATGAAGGTAAAGACCCCTGTATAGGTAGCGGGGTTGGAGCGGGCAGTCCTTCCGATGGGCATCTGGTCGATCTCCACCACCTTGTTCACCTTTTCTATCCCTCTGAGGGCCTCAAACTCCCCCGCCCTCTCCTTGGCACTGTGGAGGCGTTGGGCCAGGACACGGTAAAGGGTATCGATGATCAAGGTACTTTTGCCAGAGCCGGAGACCCCGGTCACACAGGTGAAGACCCCCAGGGGTATCTCGGCACTGATCCCCTTCAGATTATTGGCCCTGGCCCCCTTGATGATCAAAAATCCCTTATCCCTGTGCCTCCTCCCTGGGGGCACGGGGATGGTGAGACGACCTGAGAGGTACTTTCCGGTCAGAGATCCCTCATCCTCAACCAACTCCTGTGGGGTGCCGGTAAATACCACCTCCCCTCCGTGCACACCTGCCCCGGGCCCCATGTCGATGACATGGTCGGCGCAGAGGATGGTCTGAGGGTCGTGTTCCACCACGATGACGGTGTTGCCCAGATCCCGCAATCGCCTCAAAGTGACCAACAGCCTGAGGTTGTCCCTGAGGTGCAGGCCGACACTTGGCTCATCCAGGATATAGAGGACCCCGGTGAGGCCCGATCCTATCTGGGTGGCCAGCCTTATCCTCTCCCCCTCCCCTCCGGAGAGGGTGGAGGAGGCCCTCTCTAGGGAGAGGTAGTCCAGCCCCACGCTCATCAGGAAACTGAGCCTCTCCCTGATCTCTCGCAGTATTAACCTGGCTATCTCCTCCTCCTTGGGGGTGAGCCTCACCTCCTGGAAAAAGGCGAGGGCTTCCTTAATGGAGCACTCCGTCACCTCCGCGATGGACTTTCCCTGAAACCGCACATGCAGCGCCTCCTTCCTCAACCTAGTCCCCCTACAATCAGGACACGGAAAGGCGCCCATCTCCCATCCCGATCCCTCGGGGGACGAGGATTCCCTCGGGAGAAACCCCAACCCCCCACAGCGGGGGCATGCCCCATAGGGGCTGTTGAAGGAAAACAGCCTGGGGGATACCTCGGGATAGCTCACCCCGCATCCAAGGCAGGCGAACCTCTCGCTGAAGACAAGCTCCTCACCTTCATCCACTGCCACCTTCACCACCCCTTCCCCATACTTCAGGGCCAGCTCCATTGATTCGGTGATCCTGTTCTTGATCCCTTTACGCATCACGAGCCGATCGACCACCAACTCTATGTCGTGCCTCTTGTTCTTATCAAGGGCTATCTCTTCCCCCAGATCCCTGATGGTCCCATCTATACTCACCCGGACAAACCCCTCCCCCCGTAGTTGATCCAAAAGCTTCTTATACTCCCCCTTCCTCCCCTTCACCAGGGGGGCCATGATGATCAAACGGCTTCCCCCGGGGAGGGTTAAGAGCTGATCTACCATTTGCTGGGGGGTCTGCGACCTGATCTCCCGGCCACAGCTATAGCAGTGGGGGCGTCCTACTCGAGCGAACAGAAGGCGGAGATAGTCGTAGATCTCTGTTACCGTCCCCACAGTGGAGCGCGGATTCCTACTTATCCCCTTCTGCTCAATGGCGATGGCGGGGGAGAGGCCCTCAATGGAGTCCACATCAGGTTTATCCATCCGCTCCAAAAACTGCCTGGCATAGGCAGAGAGGGACTCCACATACCTCCTCTGCCCCTCGGCATAGATGGTGTCAAAGGCAAGGGAGGACTTGCCCGAACCGCTGATCCCGGTGATCACCACCATTCGCCCCTTGGGGATCTCCAGGTCTATATCTTTGAGATTGTGTTGTCTCGCTCCCTTTATTACTATTTTGTCCTCGTTCATAATGAACCCTATAAGGGTTTACCCACACCCCCGATCATGAAGATACCATTTCCCAAAGAGGGATTCAAGGATTCTAGGATTCGAGGGGTCTAGGATTTTAGCAAAGGGGAAACCACTTGAATCCTTGAACCCTAGAACCCTTTCTTTTCGGGGGGTTTCAGGGGGTACAGCCCCCTGAAGTGAGATTAAAACAGACGTTAAGCGCTTATTAATCATCTAGTGCTATTTATTTACCGTAATTTCACGATAACTTTTTAACAAAAATTCAGATGTCAGTAAAGGGTTGACAAATTTCAGGTTTTGCTTTTTACTTAACATATATTTTGAGAAGGAGACAGAGGTTGCTCGAGGGTGTCTTGCAGGAGATATTAAATATCATCTACGGGATGGTGGACCACCTGCCTGAGGTCAAGATATCCATAGGTATCGGCATCGGCTTGGCCATCTTGACTTACTTCAGGGGTCGTTTGGGGATCTTTCTGATCTTCATCGTGCTCACCATCCTCGCCGCCTGTTCCTTTTTCGCAGAAGGCGACATCTATCAGATATCCATAGAGAGGGTCATTGCCGGCATTGTCCTCGGATTATTCGCCTTTGTCATAAATATCTACCTCTTTGTGCGCACCGTCGCCGATTGGAGGGATTGAGATCTCACCGCACTTCCCCTAGCCCCCTGATGACCTACAAGAAAATAGAGATCGAAGGCCTCAACGAGACCGCCCTCGGAAAAAAGTAAAGGATAGATTTCTTGATTTCCGCTACGGATGATGTTAACCTATGCAAAAGAAGCCAAATATAACTGGGACATAAAGAGGAGCTAATAAATGAAAAATGGGTATTATCAAGAAAGAATTAGAGATATATATGGTTATATCAGTGATAACCTATATCTCAATAGACCGGACATAGATATAAAAGGAGAAAGATTCAACTCTACTCTCCTGTTTTGTCTCCTCACAGGCCTCAATGGGGGCAAGGAGCTTATCATCGGAGAGCCTGGTCTGGGCAAGACAACCTCAGCGGAATATGCGGGTTCCATCCTCTACCGGTATCCCCTGGGAGTGATCTGGGGGAGTGAGGTCTCCGGACACCCTGAACAGACAGAGGAAAAGATCATCGGCAGACCCGATCTAGGTGAACTAAACAAGGGAAAGGAAGAGGTGGTCTGGACCAACTTTGCACAGATCCCCGTGAAGATCGTGGACGAAATAAACCGCCTCCCTGAGACCAAACAGAGTATGATCTTGAACGGTGTAGATCGGGGAAACTGGGAATATCTCAACGAGATCTTGATCAATGATGAATATTCCCTTTTTGCTACGGCCAACTATCAGGACAGGGGAACGAATACCATCATCGCCCCCCTCATCGACCGTTTCGACATCCTGGTGGAGTCAAGACACCCAGGTCCAAACATAGCCTTCACCATCGGTAAGGAGACGAGGCTGAACCATCCCCTCCGGCACCCCCAGTATGAGAAGGACCTATACCAGATACTCAGGGGAAACAAACCCTATGATGAAAAGATGGCCATGGCCGAGGAGATCTGTGACCTCGTCGGCGAGCATATGAAGGAAACCCTTGGGGTAAAAGGTCTAAACAAAGGAGAGAGGAGCGAGATCAAGGAGGAGATGGTAGATATAGATTTCGATCTCGATGCCAACGCCTTTGTGCGCACGCTGCTGGCAGAGCTCTCCTTCTGCCACAAGTACGGACAGAAGAGGTCGGTAGAAGTATGTGAAGAGGGATGCCACTATACGGGCTATCTATGCCATCACATCAAAAACTGTGCCTCCAATAGACTCCCTACCTCAATCAGGAATTATTCTCAGGCCTTGGCCTGGTTCTTGGAGGATGACGAGATAGACATCGAGCACGTCAGGTTGGTCATCCCCTACACCCTGGCCCATCGGATCCAGTGGAAGGATTCCTACCTCTCCAGAAAGGAGGGAGAGGGAAGGAATGACCCATTTCAGATATACTTGGCCAAGGAGGCAACAGAGGAGATCTTTCAGAGATACAACGAGCAAAGAGAATATCTCCTGGAGGCACTTTCCATAGGGTGGAGGGCCTTTGCCGGGGAAGAGATAACCCCCCTGGATGGAGATCACCCCATTTATGAAGAGATAAAAAAAGACATCGGTGCCAAAGATGAAAAATCCTTTTGAGGCCTTTCACCAAACCAGCAGTCGCAAGCGCGAGATCCCCCTGGATAAGATCTTAAAATCCAAGGAAGAGACTCTCTCTAAGGTTCTCAAGGGATACGAAGACCTATTGAAAAATGAGGCCAAAGACTTGGTTTGGCTGATGCAGTATAGTACTGTGATCAAGGCCTATAGCATAGCGGAGAAGGGGATAGAGGGGATAGAGTATACGGCCGAGGACATAGAGGAGTTTTGTTATGCCCTAGACCGCACAGACCAGATTCCCTACCTGATAACAGGTCCTGCAGGGGTCTATATCTCCACCCTTTGTAACTACGCCAAGGAGGAGGAAATCGCCCTCCATCTGCGAGACCTCAATGTCAAGATTAACCTCCTGGGATACCGCCTCCCCCCCAATAAAAAATTGATCGTGGAGGGGAATGTGGGCGACTTTACGGGGATAGGGCTGGATGGAGGAGAATTGATCATTGAGGGGAGCGGCAAGAATTACACGGGGGCGGGGATGAAGCGGGGAAAAATCATCGTAAGGCATAATCTCGGCTTTAACACAGGACATGGCATGACCGGGGGTGAGATAATTGCAGGGGGGAGGATAAAAGGTTTGGGAAAGATAGTAGGGGGGAAGATCTTCGAGAGGGAACACCCCATCTTCCCCAATGAGGGAGTAAAACCCTTCTACTTTTGAGACCTGGCGATGGAAATCGAAAAGATCATTCGAAAGGTTTGGCCCAAGGTGAGGAAAAAACACCTCTTTCCCCAAATTCCCCCACCGAAGGTGATCGAGGGAGGAGAGGAGGTGGCCCTGGAGATCAAGAGTAAGCAGCTCTTCATCAGCAATTCCTTTTATGAAAAGCTGAAGGATACGATGGAGGGGGAAGAGATCGTCGAAGCGGTTCTCGACCATGGGATCACCCATTATATGTATTGTCCCTGGGATTTCCACACCCACCTCACTCTTTACAACGAGGCCAAAAAGGTGGTGAGAAAGAAAGAGGTAGCCCAAAAGGCGACCACCTATTTTATGGATGTGGTAACGGATACCTATTGTGTAAAGGAAAAAGATACAAAAATTCCTAATTTATACAAAAACCTCCCCAAGACCGGGGTCCATGAGGTGCTGGCCTCCCTTTATGAAAAGATCTGGGGGGTGGATCTGGGGGGTGGAGGCTTCGATGAGCGTGTCAATCGCCTCTCCCGTATTCCCTATCTGGAACGAAAAAGATGGGAGGAAAGCATAAAAAAATTCACCAAGGTCATTCAGGATATCCTCGAAGAGGAATTAGAAAATGAGCAAGAGAACCCCCAGAGAAGACCCAACCCCTTAGGGGAACATTCTTTGGACAACTACTCCTTGGATGAGATCGATCGTGGATTGAGGGATTTCGCCTCTGCTGTGCAGGATTTACAGGAGTTCAAGGAAACGGTGGAAGATTTAAGGGAGGAATTGGAGGAGAAGGGATATGCCACCGGAGGAATGGGAAGGGGCAAGGGGAATCCCATCGATGCCAATCTCCTCTATTATATGAAACTGGCCGAGAGCTATACCCTTCCCATAAGAAAACTCCCCATAGAAAAGAGGGGTGACCTCCATCCCCATTCTCATATGCCCTGGGAGATGGGAAAACCCTTTGCTGATATAGACGTCTGGACCAGTTTCGGCAAGATCATGCCTGGCATAACCCAAATTTGGATGAAAAGAGAGGGGGAGACCTATGGGGAATTAGAAGGGACCCCTGACTGTCTCATCATCATCGATTCTTCCGGAAGCATGATCAATCCCCGAGAGAGGTTATCGTACGCGGTCCTGGGGGCAGCCTGTGCTTGCAACGCCTACCTGAAGAATGAGTCCAGAGCTGCTGTCTATAACTTCAGTGATGCCTTGAGGGGGAATAAAATCGTCCTGGACTTCAACCAAGAAAAAGAACAGATTTACCAGGCTATATGCAGATACTTCGGCGGGGGTACAGCCTTGGATCTGGGCGACATACAATATCTGTTGTCCTGTGCGGACAACCCCGATATCTTCATTATCACGGATATGCAGATCACCAATCTCGAAAAACTCATCGGGTTTTTCAATCAGATCGAAAATAGGGTAACAGCCGTTCATTTGGGCCACAACGTACATCCCACCCGCTCTAAGGAGGGGACAGAGACGAAAAAGAATATCTCCCTCTTTAACATTAAGGACAAAGAAGATATTCCCAAGATTGTCTTGGGGAAGATTAAAGAATACCTGGCCTCAACCTCTGAATGGGGATGAGGCATGAGAAAAGGGCAAGCACTAAATACCCCTCTATAAATGGAGGGAGGAGAGCTTCCGAGGGGAAAAGTTCCATAAAAAGAGAATAATATCTCTTCATCTTACAACCTTAAATGATTAACAGTTGACAGCCAAAGGAGTGGTGATTATTTTTTATTTGGAATTGCACAAAATTCTCGAGGCCAAAAAGAGGAGAAAGGGATGATATTTGTACCCAGATCAAAAGATGGAAAAGGGAAGGAGAAGGTCTCCATCCCCAGCCGCTTGCCCATATTACCCCTAAGGGGGACTGTCCTTTTCCCCGAACTCATCCTCCCCATCATGGTGGGAAGGAAGAAATCAGTGAAATTGATCGATGAGGCTATGGAGGGGGAAAGGATCATAGGAGTGGTTACCCAACATAGCTCGGAAGTCGAGGACCCCCACCCCAATGAGCTTTATACCATAGGGGTTGCAGCGCACTTGGTCCGCATGGTGAAGGAGGTTGACGGTACCCAACGTGTCATTGTCCAGGGTCTCGAGCGGATCAAGACCCTGCGCTATATCAAAAATGATCCCTATTTTGTGGCCGAGGTAGAAGTGATCCCCGAGGAGGAGGCCAAAGATGTAGAGACCAATGCCTTGATCATGAACCTGAAAAACCTCTTCCAAAAGGCAGTGGAACTGGCACCCTACCTTAGTGCGGAGCTGAAGAATATGGTCCTGAACATAAAGGACCCCGGCATCTTGGCCGATATTATCGCCTCCAACCTCAATGTGAACCCGGCAGAAAAACAAGAGGTTCTGGAGACCTTCAAAATAAAGGACCGCCTCAGCAAGATCCACTTCATGCTTACCAAAGAGCTCCAGATACTGGAGCTGGGAGACAAGATTCAATCCCAGGTCAAAGAGGATATCGACAAGACGCAGCGGGAGTACTATCTGAGGGAGCAGCTCAAGGCCATCAAAAGAGAGCTGGGTGAGGCCGATGAACATAGTGCTGAACTAAAGGAGTTAAAAGAAAAGATCGAAGAGGCAAGGATGCCCGAAGAGGCAAGGAAGGCAGCGGAAAAGGAGCTGGACAGGCTCTCTAAGATGCCTCCTGCCTCGGCAGAATACACCGTGGCCAGGACCTACCTCGATTGGCTGGTAGAGCTCCCCTGGTCAAAGGGCACCGATGACAAGATCGACATCCCCCATGCCCAGACGATATTGAATGAAGATCACTATGACCTGGAAAAGGTGAAAAAGAGGATATTAGAGTATCTGGCTGTACGCAAGTTGAAAAATGACATGAAGGGTCCTATCCTCTGCTTTGTAGGACCACCTGGGGTGGGGAAGACCTCATTGGGGAGGTCCATCGCCAGGGCCATGGGCCGAAAGTTCACTAGGATCTCCCTGGGTGGGGTTAGAGACGAGGCAGAGATAAGGGGGCATAGAAGGACCTATGTCGGTGCCCTGCCAGGCAGGATAATACAAGGTATCAAAAAGACCAGTAGCAATAACCCCATCTTCATGCTTGATGAGGTGGATAAGATCGGCATCGATTTTAGGGGGGATCCATCCTCTGCCCTGCTGGAGGTGTTGGACCCTGAGCAGAACTTTTCGTTCTCCGATCACTACATTGATGTCCCCTTTGATCTATCGAAGGTGATGTTCATTACCACGGCCAATGTGCTCGAGACCATCCCTCCGTCCTTAAAAGATCGCATGGAGGTCTTGGAACTCCCTGGATACTCGGACGATGAAAAACTGATGATCGCCAAAAAACACCTCATCGCCAAACAACTCAACGAACATGGGCTTTCCTCCGAATTGTTGGAGTTCGAAGATGAGGCCCTCCTGATGATCATAAATTCCTATACCAGAGAGGCTGGGGTGAGAAACCTGGAGAGGGAGATCGCGGCGATCTGCCGCGCGGTGGCCAAGGAGGTGGCAGAAGGAAAACAGGGAAAGGTCACTGTGGGACCTGACATGTTGCACGGGTTTTTAGGCCCTGTTAAGTTCTTCCCCGAGGTGGCAGAGAGGACCTCTGACCCAGGGGTAGCCACAGGTCTTGCCTGGACCCCCACCGGAGGTGACATCATCTTTGTGGAGGCCACCAAGATGCAGGGGGAAAAGGGGCTTACCCTGACAGGGCAACTGGGTGAGGTGATGAAAGAATCGGCCCAGGCCGCCCTCAGTTACGTCAGATCCAAGGCCAAAGAGCTGGGGATCGAGGAGAACTTTTACCAGAAGCACGATATCCACATCCATGTCCCCGCTGGAGGCATCCCCAAAGACGGACCCTCAGCAGGGATTGCCATGTTCATAGCCCTTACCTCACTGCTGACCAACAAATCCGTGCGCAGCGATGTGGCCATGACCGGGGAGATCACCCTGAGGGGGATGATCCTCCCCGTCGGTGGGATCAAGGAGAAGATCTTGGCGGGAAAGAGGGCGGGGATCAAAACCATCATCCTGCCCAAAAAGAACGAAAAGGACCTAGAGGAACTGGCAGATCATATCAAAGAGGGGTTGAGATTTAGGTTCGTCCAGCGCATAGACGAGGTAGTAAGGATAGCCCTGGCATGAACCCTTTGGTATAAAAAATAAAAAAGGGGGCCAAAAGAGGGTCCCTTTTTTTACTGAAGACCCTCAGGGTTCCAGGGATCTAGGGGCCCAGGGTTCCAGTGAAAAAACAAATTTTGGATCCTTTTTATGGAATGCCTCCTGAAGTAGACGATCTGAAGGTCCCTCTTGAACCCTTGAATCCTCGAATCCTTGAACCCTTATTTGAGGGAAGGGATATTTTCATGGACTGAGGGTAAACCCTCATGAGGGTTTAAAAGGGGGAGTAATAATGCGAATCATCCTCTTTGCGGGGAAGGGCGGCGTAGGTAAAACCAGTATTGCGGCGGCAACTGGCCTGCGAGCGGCCCAATTGGGACACCGAACCTTGGTCATGTCCCTGGACGCAGCTCACAGCCTCTCCGATTCCTTCGACCTTGACAAAAGGCTAATGGATATAAACAAGGGGAGGCCTGCGCAAGTAGCTGAAAATCTATGGATTCAAGAGATTGACACCCAAGAGGAAATCCAAAAAAACTGGAAGGATGTATACCAATACACCGCCACCCTGATCAGTGCCTCAGGTATTGAAGAGATCTTGGCTGAGGAATTGGCTATCATCCCAGGGATGGAAGAGGTAAGCAGCCTTCTGTACATTAATCGATACGCCAGTCAAAATGAGTTTGATACTATCTTACTAGATTGTGCCCCCACTGGAGAGTCCATTCGCTTTATCAGCATTCCCACGGCCTTAGAATGGTATATGAAAAAACTCTTCAAGGTCGAGAGAAAGCTGACCAGATATGTCCGGCCTGTGGCGGAAAGGGTCTATGACCTCCCCCTTCCTGAAGATGAATACTTTGAAAACATACAGATCCTTTTTCAAAGACTGGAAGGGGTAGAGAAACTTCTCACCAACCCTCGGATTACCTCCGTCAGGTTGGCGACCAACCCCGAAAAGATCGTGATCAAGGAGACCCAGCGGGCCTTTATGTATTTCTCACTCTACGGACTTTGTATAGATGCCGTCATCATCAATAGGGTCTTCCCGGACGAGATCTCCGACGCCTATTTCCACCGCTGGATGGGGACACAAGGCCGTCATATCCAAGAGTCAGAAAGGTATTTTGATCCTGTACCCATATTTAAACTGGCCCTCTTTAAGGACGAAGTAGTTGGGGAGAAAGATCTAAAAGAGTTGGCCCATCAGCTCTATGGGAAAAGAGACCCCACCGAGGTGTTTTTCGCGGAGAGCCCTTATAAGTTCAGCAAAAAGGACGGGAATTACTATTTGAGCATCAAACTCCCCTTTACCACCAAGGAGGATTTAGACCTGAGCAAAAGCGGGGAGGAACTGATCCTCAGGATAGGAGGGGTAAAGAGGCATATCCTTTTGCCCAAAAATATCGCCCACCTTACCCCCTTAGGGGCAAAGATAAAAGGAGAAAATCTCACTATAAGCTTTGGAGGGAAAAAAGATGGTTAGGCGCAAGACAGTCAGGACCAAGGAGAGGGAGCCCATGGAGGAGTGTCCTATTTATGCATTCCTCAGTTGGATCAAAGGTCGTAAGGCAAAGAAACCTCAGTTTTGGGAGCATATGGACAATGCCCGCATTGAATTTCTGGAGGGGTTCAAATCGCTCATCGATGAAAGGATAGAATTTCTCAAAAAGCAGAAGGAAAAGACGAGAAAAAGGGGCGTTACCAAGATTGAAGTGGAGGAGTGACCCATCTTAGAGTGCTCCTATATCCCTACAGGGGGAAGAAGGGGGTATGTCGCCCTCACCTCCTTTGCTTGTATTTTTTCACCTTAAAGGACCTCTAAATTCATTGACTGTTGGGGATTATTGAGATATTTCTTCTTGATAAACACCCAACTCTTGCAAGGGTAAGAAGTGAAGATAACCGCCATTATACCTGCAAGATATGGTTCTACTCGCCTGCCAGGCAAGCCCTTGCTAGAGGTAAAGGGAAAACCCCTTATCCAATACGTCTACGAACGGGTTAAGGCCTCGTCGGTCCAACAGGTAATCGTGGCCATCGACGATGAGCGTATATTGTCCAAGGTAAGGGAATTCGGGGGGGAGGCCGTGTTGACCTCTCCATACCATCGTTCTGGAACGGATAGGGTGGCCGAAGTGGCGGCGGATGTGGAATCCGATGTCGTTGTGAACGTTCAGGGAGACGAACCCCTCATAAAGCCGGAGGACATCGACCGTGCCATCACCCCCTTTCTGAAGGACTCATCAATTCAAATGACTACCCTCATCGCCCCCCTGGCGAACGGCGCCGATCTATACAACCCCCATGTGGTCAAGGTGGTCG
>JAFDHG010000009.1 GCA_019308925.1 Deltaproteobacteria bacterium | reverse complement strand
CTTTCCAACTTGATATCCTTTTGTCAAAGAGCAAAAAATCAGCTGGCTTGCCTATTGACCAATTTCCAGGCCACTCGGCTACCAGCTTTCAGTTTTTAGTTGTACCACAGCCACTTAAAATAACCGAACTTATTTCGTTTATGCTACCAAAATTGGAAATAATCCGAACCTATTTCGTTTATTTCCTACTCTGGCTGACCTTTTCCTTCCAGTTTTTTGTGACCTTGTTCACCTCCTTTCTGAAACGTATCTAATGGACTATGGATGCGCACAATATCTCTCTCACTTACGTGGGTATAAATTTCGGTCGTTTTCGAACTCTTATAACCTAAAAGTTCCTGAATATATCTCAGGGCTGTTCCACTCTTCAGGAAATAGATAATACAGAGAGGATCTTGACTACCTCCCCCTCAGGATGCCAGCAGTGACCTTTTAGGGTCTTGATCTTCTGGATAAAGGCATGATTATATGAAAATCTAACGGTTAATCTTCCGTGATCATCTCTGGGAACGAATATTGCCGCAAAACAGCATTTTAATCAAAAATTTGCGGATGTCAATCATCAAATTCAAAAGGCAAAGGGTTGCTCTTTTTTTAAAAAACAAGATTCAACACATAATAGATAAGCTGTGCTCCAAAAAGAACGAGAACCACTCCACAAACTACCTGAAAAGTTCTGAGCAATTTAGCCGACTTAAATAATTTTTCTGGAATGATGCCCATTAAAGCCCCTAATACTATAGGGGCAACTGCTGTGCCTGTTGCAAACACCGCTGCATACAATATTCCTGCTAGAACGACATCTTCTGCTACACAGGCAATATAGGTGAGGATTGCTACATAGGGGACACAGGGCGCAACCCCCATCAAAAAGCCCATTAAGAACATACTCTCAGTTCCTTTATCTAATATCTTATCTCCGATATGCATTCTAAGTCCTTTGCCTAAAATGATAAGAATACCCATTGCTATCATAAAGAGGGCGGCGATTAAATAGAGCCAACCGGACTTGTGAGGTGGGAAGAATTGATTGATAAAACTAAAGACCACGGTTGCAAGTCCACCCAAAATGGCAAGCGCCAAGAGTCTACCAATTGAAAACACCAACCCGACTTTTAAGCCATCCTGCCAACTTCTCTTTGTGGCCCCAATATAAGGCAAGAGCAATGGAGCAGTGTAAGTAAGACATGGACCCCAACCCATGACAAAACCGGCCATCAGTAATTTGAGAGAATTAGAAAGCATCTTTTATTTTTGTCTTCTTCCCTGCACCGACAAGAATAAAGTCATTTCCATAGGCCTTTTTAAACTGTTTTCTAGCGAGATCACCTGAACAATGACATGGTGCCACCTTCTTAACCCCTTCTTTTTTAACTCTGTTGACTATTCTCTTTACTTGGGAAAGATTCATCCAGCATAGATGAAATCCACCCAATACTAAATAGACATCGGATCTTAGCATCTCTTTTGCCTTTTTCACTATGTTTGCAACCCCTGGATGAGCGCAACCGGTAATTACTACTAATCCCTTAGATGTCTTTATTATAAGCGACTCCTCTTTTATAAAGGTCCCTAGCTCACCCGTAGAATAGACATCCTTGCAGATCTTGATTGGTTTATGAACCTCAACTAATTGGGCGCCTACGAGCCTGACCTTGTCTTTAACACTTTGAGGCAGAGATCTTGGCATATAAACAGTAACATGAGGATTTTTCTTCAAAAAATGGGATAGCCCCCCAATGTGGTCATAGTGAATGTGGGAGAGAACTATTACATTCACTGTTTTAGGGTCAATCTTGAGCTTTTCCATATTCTTAAGGAGTACAGACCCCTCACCGCCGACATCAAATAGGATTATCTTCTCAAGCCCTTCTACCAGGCAGGAAAAGCCCCATCGTGTTTCCAGCTCTTCATTATAGGGATTATTGTCATAAACTATGGTAAGATCCAAATCCTTTGCAACCGCTGGGGGTGCAAATGATATGGCAAGTATAAAGAATAAAATTATCCTATTTAATTTACGCATTTTTGCCTCCATAATGAAATAGAATTGCGCCCAATCTATACCATAGTGTATCATTGTTTTTCGCATGAAAAAAGGAGGGAGCTGTTTGACATGTCCAACCTGGAAGCTATGGAAGAATCGGGCAGACAACTTCTTCTAAAATTGCTTTCTCCTTTACTGACCGAAGGTAGGAGAGTTTTGGATGTTGGTTGCGGAAATGGTGAAGTGCTGCATGAACTCGTCCAGCATTACCCCATTCGAGGTGTTGGTATAGACCCACACCTTTCTGCACGGGGTGCAAACAGGCTTCAGCTCGTCAAGTTGAAGGCGGAGAAAGTACAAGAACTACCAGGCTTATTCCACCTAGCCTACACACTTATGAGCCTTCATCATTTTAAGGACCCATCCACATTTTTCTCCCAGATGTTTACCAAACTGGCATGGAAGGGAAGGTTGATCGTTGTGGATTGGAAAAAGGGCGTTCAAACAGGCGTTTCTGAAAGGTATTATTCCGTTGGAGAAGTCATTGAACTCTTAACCAAATCAGGCTTAAAACCCATCAACTGTGGTGAGGAGACTTTTCATTTTTATGCTGTGGCAACCCCGGTGTTTCGTAAAATTGCCGTGGCAACAAAGGATGGTCGTACGGTTTATCCTGGCATGTTTGAGCGCTCAAAATTCTTTGCCATCTATCAATCGGATCAAAGAGGCAAGTTTATGCTCCTTGAGAAGAGATCTAATAAGCTTTCTAAGACCATGCAACACATGAATACATTTGACGTGTACAGCATCGTTTCTGACTGCCAGGCTCTCCTATCCAAGCACATTGAAAAAAAGGATAGGCAGCTCTTGGAGGATATGGGTGTTCAACTGTTTTTTGGCGCTGGGACCATTAATGATATCTTGGAAAGGTTATGTGTTCCTTAAGAGGATTCACATCCGATTTCGACACAAAAAGCCCCTTCTAAACACTTCTGCTGGTAGTTTATCTTTGGGCAATCTCTTTAACCGCTTTAACAGCATACGACACATGTTCAAGGGTGTTGAAATATCCCATACTGAAACGTACGGTACCGTCGGGAAAGGACCCCAATGTCTTGTGTGCCATTGGGGCACAGTGCAGGCCTGTGCGCACAAGGATGTGAAATTGTTCCTTAAGGCTCTGCCCGGCCTCAGAAGGCAGGACACTTTCAAATGTGGCAGGGAGTGCTACCCCTCCACATCCACCGAAGGTATGATGCAGTTCAGGGGGAAGGGCGCTATCAAAGGTGATGGAAAGAATTGCCGTTTGCAGCTCTGAGTCAAGTAGTCCATACGAGGTAATGCCCAGCACATCGCTAAGCCCATCAATGAAGGCGGTTAACAGGTCCATCTCATGTGCGCGGATAGATTCTACTCCCCGCTCTAAAATGAAACCGACTCCTGCGCCGAGCCCGGCAATGCCAACAGTATTGAGGGTCCCGCTCTCAAATGCATCGGGGAAAAAATCAGGCTGTTCCTCTCGCTCAGAAATACTTCCAGTACCACCGCGCTTAAGAGGACGAACTTCCAAACCTTCACGAATATAGAGTCCTCCGATCCCCTGGGGCCCTAACAGACCCTTGTGTCCGGTGAAGGCAAGAAAATCTATCCCCTCTGCTTCAACATCGATGGGATAGACCCCGGCGGTTTGAGCTGCATCAAGGAGCAAGGGTATGTCTCCGATGGCCCTCTTAACCGCACTGATGTCCTGAATTGTGCCGCAGACATTGGAGGCATGGTTGAGAACCATCAAGGCGGTGTTGTTCCGGATCAGTCCTGGCAGCGATTCGATATCCAATCTCCCTAATTTGTCGCAGGGGGCAATAGATAGGCTGATCGTTCCCGTCTGTTCCAGGTGCCTTAAGGGACGCATGACCGAGTTATGTTCCATTCCTGTGGCGATAACGTGGTCTCCAGGCTTCAGGTACCCATAAATGACGGTGTTGAGCGATTCGGTAGCGTTTGCAGTAAACACTATGCGGCTAGGATCTAATATAGCAAACAATTTGGCAAGCCGTCCACGGGTCTCCGACACAATGCGTTCCGCCTCGAGGGCCAACACGTGTCCTGAGCGGCCAGGATTGCCACCTACCTCTTCCATGAAATGCACCATTGCCCGGGTAACCTCAGGTGGTTTGGGGAAAGAGGTGGCTGCATTGTCCATATAAATGATGTTTTTCATCAGCCCTCACCTTTATCGCCTCGGCTGTCTTCGACCTTGAGGCTTCGGCGTGAGCTCAGTCGAACGCTCAGACCGAAGGGAGCTCGCCGCAGGCCTCTCCCCCAAGTCGAAAAGGGGAATGTTTTAATTAAATTTATTTTCTACGTAATAGACATCTTTTATATTTTATCAGTTATTTCAATCAAAAAAAAGGGGGGATCGCCCTTTGCAGAACACGATCCCCCTATCAATCCCTTGCTTTTGTGATGTTAACCTTCTTTGTCTTGTTTTTCTTTCTCCTTCAGAGCTGCGAGTACCTTTTCCGGCGTGATAGGCAGGTCCTTAATACGTACCCCCACAGCATCGTAAATTGCATTGGCAATTGCTGGGGCTGACGGTACACAGGCAGGTTCCCCAATCCCCTTCGCACCGAAAGGGCCAGCAGGATCGATCGGTTCGACAATAATTGGCTCAATGGGAATATAATCCTTTGCTGTGAGGATCTTGTAATCGAGAAAGTCTGGATTTTCTACTTTTCCGTTAACACACTTGATCTCTTCCGTGAGTCCATAGCCGGTTCCCATATAGGCTGCCCCGTAGATTTGCCCCTCGATAAGCATCGGGTTGATTGACCGCCCTACGTCGTGTGCAGCGACATAGTTTAGTATCTTTACCTGACCCGTCTGTTTGTCTACCTCCACCTCAACCCCGTGAGTACCGAAGGTATACGCACAGGAGAGGTTCCCTTTCCCTTCTCTATCCAACATCTCATTTGGTGGATCATAGAAGACCTCGGACATGACCATCTCACCCTTGCCCGTCCCAACCATATGGGCCCTGCGAAGTATCCTGGCAGCTGGCACCTGGAAATATTTATTTGTTGGATCTGTCTTCGGGAATATGATCCCATTCTTAATATCCAGATTGCTCGGATCCGATACCATACTGTAATCCAGATCTGGGATCTTGAATTCGGGATCCTTTTTGGCCTTCTTCTTGAAACCGGACTGGATCTCTTTGGACATAATCTTCGCAGCCAGATCAAGGATTTTGCGTTTTGCATCCTCACAGGCTAGTATCGCCGCATTGCCGGTGATAAAGGTGTGTCGACTGGCATGGGTCCCCACGTCCCAAGGACAGATATTTGTATCACCTGTTACAATGAACACATTTTCTGGCCTGAAGCCGATTGCCTCGGCAACCATCTGTCTGATTATGGTTTCCGACCCCTGTCCTTGATCGGTCCCACCAGTGATGATAGTGACATTACCCTCATCGTCCACCTTGAGGATGACCCCCTGACCGTCTGAAAGATAGACACGGGCACCACCACCCACATGGATCAGTGATCCCAAACCGACACCACGGCCATTCCTCTTACCGTGCTTGTTCTTCCAATCCAGTCGCTCCTTTACTTCAGCGAGGCACTCCTTCATGGGACAGGTGGTGATTTTTAGACCCATGGGAGAGGTCTCGTTCGGCACATTGGCGTTGATCTCCCTGAATTCCATCGGGTCGATTCCTGCCTCCTCAGCTAACTGGTCCATAGAGCATTCAACAGCAAAGGTACCCTGGGGATTTCCGTATCCCCTCATGGCCTGACAGTAGATGTTATTTGTATACACGCAGGTGGCTTTATAAAGGACATTAGGAACACGGTACAGGGATGACACTGGAACCATCATTACTGATGGTGTAGTCGCTCCCCAGGAGGTGTATGCCCCGTTGTCCAGGATCATCTCTACATTCCGAAATGTCAGCTTCCCATCCTTATCGCATCCCTGCTCAATAGAGGTAATGGTGGGTTGTCTCGGGGGGCATGTCTTGAACTCCTCTTCTCTCGAAAAGAGGATCTTAACGGGACACCTGGTCTTCCACGCGAGCAATACGGCGATGAATTCATACATGTCCGTATCCAGCTTAGTACCAAAGCTGCCGCCGACAACAGGCGTGAGCACTCTGGTGGTCCCGTTGATCCCGATATTCCTCAGAAATGTATCGAGTCGATCCTTTCCTCCAAAGGGAACGTTCGTTACACTATAGATGGTGAGGTTGTTATTTAAATCAAACTCAGCTATACAGCCGCTGGTCCCCATGCAGCATTGGGCTACCCAGGTTGTCCTAAACCCATCCTTTACTACATAGGCAGACTCTTCCCGTGCCTTATCCACGTCACCCACCTCAAGTTTCCAAGGCAGCGGGAGGATGTTGTTCCTCCGAGGTCTTCCGCGGGCATCAACTTCATGGATGAGCACAGCCTCCTCCTTCATCGCCTTTAAGGGATCAAAGATAGCAGGAAGCTCCTCGTATTCAACCTTGATCAGATCCAGGGCCTCCTCTGCTATTTCAGGATCAGTGGCCGCAACCGCCGCAACCTCATCCCTGTATTGCCGTACCTTATCCTTCTTGAGAGGTGTCTGGTCCCCGATAAATCCCACCCTGACATCAGGCGTATTGTAGCCGGTCAGTACTGCCCTGACGCCTGGCAGCCTTTCCGCCTTTGAGGTGTCGATACTTTTGATTCTCGCATGGGCATATTCACTGTAAAGGATCTTACCGTAAAGCATTCTGGGAAGTCTGATATCATTGACATACTGGGCCCTTCCTGTAACCTTGTCCTTATCTACCCTTGGGTATGATTGCCCTACAAATAACTCTTCCATCTCTCTCCCCTTAAACTTTGGCGTTATTTTTCCTGCTTATTGGACTTTGCCTCACTTGCCTCCTTGATGGATTTTACTATTTGTGCATATCCTGTGCAACGGCAGATGTTCCCAGCGATGGCATACCGTATCTCATCTTCAGTTGGCCTTGGATTCTCAGCCAGCAGCGCCTTGGCCGACATGATCATCCCTGGTGTACAGAATCCGCACTGAACCCCTGCGTTATCCAGAAAAGACTGCTGCAAAGGATGAAGCTCATTTCCCTCCCCTAACAGCCCTTCTATCGTCAGAACATCCTTACCATCAACTTCCATTACAGGAAAGATACAACTTGTCACTGCGTTCCCATCTACAAGAACAGTGCACGCTCCACACTCTCCCATACCACATCCTTCCTTTGCACCGGTCAACTCAAACCTTTCCCGCAAAAGGTATAATAGGGTCCAGTGAGGCTCTACCTCTGTCTCTATCTTTTCTCCATTTAGAACAAACGATATGGTCCGCTTCATTGCTTCTCCCCTATTTTAAAGATTCTCTCCAAACACGTGATGACCAGCCTCTTGCTGAGGACCTGGATCATCTCCCTACGATACCAGGCCGCACCCCTCAAGGTATCCCTGGGCTGGGCCTCCTGGGAGGCAACCCTCGCCGCTTCATCCAACGTACCTGCAGTCAAGGTTACTCCTTTTAATACGCCCTCTGCCCCCTTGGCCCGCATGGGCGTAGGGGCAGCCAC
Organism: Deltaproteobacteria bacterium; assembly: GCA_019308925.1. Classification (NCBI taxonomy): domain Bacteria; kingdom Pseudomonadati; phylum Myxococcota; class Myxococcia; species Deltaproteobacteria bacterium. Next base: position 37,266 of record JAFDHG010000009.1, on the reverse strand, counting down.
ACCTAGGGCAATTCTTGCCTCCTGACACACCAATCCGCTCTCCTCCAAGGAGGACAAGATTTCTTCTTGGGGGGCAGAATCCTTGATGAGCTTCTGTAAGTTCGGTGCCTCAGCCTTGTCGATACTCAGGGACAAGGCTACACCCAGGATGGGCAAATCCATGGCCTGCCGGCGGGTGTGCTTCCAATAGGCGCTACCCGTATGGGGAGGGGAAGCAGGAATGATAAACTCCACAAGGATCTCATCTCCCTTAAGGACCGTCTCACCCGCTCCTACGAAGAACTCCTCTAAGGGTATGGTCCTTTCATCTTGAGGTCCCTTGATCCTCACCTCGGCACCCAAGGCGAGCAGGGGTGGGGCCGTGTCGGCAGAGGGGGCGGCGTTGCAGATATTTCCCCCGATGGTGGCCACATTTCTGATCTGAACAGAGCCCAGCTTCTCCACGGCATCCGCCAAGGCAGGGAATCCTTCTTTAATCAGAGGTGATCTTTCCAGAGCTCTATGTGTGGTCATACCCCCGATCCTCACCCCCCCATCCTGGGGCTCGATATATTCTAGCCCCTTGATACCCTGAAGTGAGATGAGGGCCTTGGGGGCGATATTGCGCTTTTTGATCCCTACAATCACGTCCGTCCCACCGGCGATGAGCATCGCGCCCTCCCCGTGCTCATGCAGCAGGGAGATAGCCTCCTGCACTGTGGATGGCTTTAGATAATCAAAGCGTTTCATGATAGATCTCCTCTTTTCATCTCTCCTCTTTATTCCTCCCTCATATCAAAGACCCTCTTGGACTTGCGTTCCGAGCGGGGCAGCGCTCCATAGTCGACGATCTGAGCCCGCCCACTCACCATAACCTGTTTCTTGATCTCGCCCTCAACCCTCTTGCCCAGCTCCTGATCACGGGAGGGGTCACCGCCGTCTTCCCGCTCTATCTTGATGGTCATGTAATCCTTACCATCCGCCTTCCTCTCCAAGATTATCTGATATTCGCTCCCCACTCCAGGCGTATGTGAGAGGATGTGATCGATCTGGCCCGGATAGACATTCACCGCCCTGAAAATAAACATGTCATCGGATCTTCCCAGCAGGCGATCGTGCATAGGTAATACATTGCCGCAGGAGCAGGTATGGGTGATCAACCTGGTGAGGTCTCGCGTCCTATACCTAATCAGAGGCACCGCTTCCTTAACCAAGGTAGTCACCACCATCTCCCCAACCTCCCCTGGTGGCACGGGTTTTAGCGTTTCCGGATCCAGGATCTCCAGGATATAGTAATCCGCCCAGTAATGGATACCCTCGTGCTTGGGGCAGTCGAGACCAGTGCCCGGACCGTACAACTCCGTCAACCCAGGTATGTCGAATATGTCCTCTACCCCCAACAGTTCCTTAATCTTCCGTCGCATGGCGTCGCTGCTGCGCTCTGAACCAAATATTACCTTTTTGAGGTTTATCTTGTCACGAAGCCCCCTACGCTCCACCTCCTCAGCCATCAGCAACCCCATGGAGGCAGTACAGCAAAGGACCGTGGATTGAAAATCCTCTAGAAATTGACATTGCATATCAATGTTGCCTGGTCCAGCAGGGACAGCCATGGCCCCGAATCGCTCACACCCCAATTGAAATCCCACTCCAGCGGTCCAGACCCCATAACCCACTGCAATCTGTATCCGGTCCTCTTCGCCCAAACCGGCCATCTCATAGCAGCGGGCAAACATATCCGCCCAATCGTCGATATCCTTCTGTGTGTAGCACAGGACCTTCCTCTTTCCCGTAGTTCCTGAGGAGGCGTGGATCCGCACCACCTTCTCAGGGGGTACGGAAAGGAGTGGAAAAGGATAGCCCTTTCGCAGATCATCAGCAGTAGTGAAGGGAAGCTTCGCTAGGTCGTCAAGTCCCTTGATGTCCTCGGGCCGTACCCCTGCCTCATCCAGGCGCTTACGGTATTCCTTAGATCCCTCATAGGCATGCTTCACTGTCCACTTCAACCCCTCGAGCTGAATCTCCTTCAGCTCGTCCAGCGATTTTATATCTGGCATAAAAGTCTTGGCAGCCATTTTCTCTCCTTTTTTCTTTTTAGCTACTCTGAAAATAACATTACTCAAATCCTTCCCCTCCCCTGGGGGGAGGGGATAAAGGGGAGGGGGAACTAAATTTCCCTATTCACCCCCACCCTCACCCTCCCCCATCAAGGGGGAGGGAAGTAAATTGAATTTTCATGGTTAGTGAGTGGGGAGCCCGCCATGGTTAATTATTACCAGATTATCATCAACCTCCTTTTCTTGATGCGCGCAGTCTTTCGGTGGCCTTGAGATGCACCTTCATCGTCACTGGGTCAATGATAACCCCATAGTCCTCCTTGGCTTTCTCCAGGCTGACATATCCATTAATGACATCGCTCTGTACCATTTCCGGGTCACGCTCCAGAGGATCTCCATATCCTCCTCCCCCTGGGTTATAGAAGGTTATTACATCGCCGGGATTGGCGAAATTCAACGTACCCGGGTCTTTAGGCTCACCATTAATTAGGAACTTTGATTTGGCGCCTGGCTTGCCGCCAACTAGACCATCGGCTGCATAACGGAACCTTCCTCCCTGAATGCCTATGGCAATTGGTGAACTGGGGGCATATTCATCATCAGGTACCCTGAAGACGACCTGCCGCCCCAGTCCTCCTTTCATCTTCCCAGGACCACCTGAATCACAAAGGAGTTCCCTTTTCTCCATAATAAGTGGGGAATCGCTTTCGAAGATTTCGCAGGGTGTGTTGGCACCATTGGCAGGAAAGATAGCGCAGTAGTGACCATCTTGCTTGTAATTGGCTCCCATACCGCCACCTCTGATTAACACCGAGTGGAATTTGCTTCCGTCATGTCTTTTGCCATAAAACACCTGCATCCACGCCGGTGTCCCGCCACTTGCGGCTATGATTCTGTTTGGTGCCGCTGGGGCTAATGCCCTATAGACCATCTCGGTCATGAAATGCCCAATCTGGAGCCGAGCAGCAACTGCTGCTGGAAACTTGCAGTTTATCACAGTCCCCTCAGGGGCTTTCATAGTTATCGGCCGAGCACAACCTTCGTTATTGGGTATATCCGGGTTAAAGGCGCTCTTTATCGCCATAAACACGTAGGCATATGTGAAATTGTAGACTACATTACCTCCCCATTCCACCTCAGGGGATGATCCATCAAGGTCAACAATTACATCGCTTCCCTTCACCTGTACTAATACCTTGATCTTTATATCCTCTCTCCCCCCGGGTGCTTCGACAGTTCCTTCGTAGGGATAGACACCATCGGGAATTTCGGCAATGGCATCTCTCATGCTTTTCTCAGTCACATCCATAATCTGAGTAGCAAGGTCATCCAGGGTATCTAAGCCAACATCTTCCATCATCTCTACTACCTTTTGTGAACATACATAATTGGCTGCCACCTGTGACCTTATATCACCGGTAACCTCTTCCGGTGTGCGAACATTCCATCGAATTAAATTCATGATGGATTCGTTAAGGACACCGGCATCGTAAAGCCTTACCGGAGGGATGAATAGGCCATCCTCATAGACATCACGGTTGTCAGATGAGACCCGACCTCCTATATCTGAGTGATGAAAAACACATGCCGTGAAACCTGCCACCTTCTCCTTGTAGAAGATTGGACTCATCACACAAACATCGTTAAGGTGACCGGCAAGGAGCCATGGGTCATTAGTAATGAAAACATCACCCGGCTTATAGCTCTCCTCAGGGAGCATATTAATCCACCTCTTGACGCCTAGTGTCATTGCCCCGGCTTGTCCCGGAGTACAGAAGGTTCCCTGAGCTAACAATCGTCCTTTTCTGTCAGTGAAGGTGCAGGTATAGTCATGAGCATCACGAAGAAGGCTGGAAAAGGCGGTTCGAGCTACAGAGGCGTCAGCCTCATCCACAATAGAGATTATTCTCCGCCATAGAATCTCCAAGGTTATAGGGTCAAATTTTTTCGCCAAATTTATACCTCCTTGAAATTAATCCACAAAAACCCATAATCGTCCACAGAGACAGAAGCATCCTCGCCGATAATAGCAGTTGATTCCCGCTCCTCAACAATGGCTGGACCATCAAATTGCGCTCCAGGAAACAGGCTGTAGTGGTCATATACACTGTAGGGAATGAAATCTCTGGCAATTGCTGAATAGGCAGGACGCTGTCCCTTGACTGCATCCTTAACTGAGGTTACTCTCTTCTCTATTTTAGGTAAACGTAAGGGGCGCTCGGGAAGGCTGGCCCTCACCCTGAAGTTTACAAACTCAGCCGGGGATTCAGGGTAGGTTCGACCATAAAGAGCCTGGTATCTTTGGTCAAATAGGTTCCGCACTTCCTCCTTTATAACCTGGGAGAAATCCCGATTTGGGAGAGGAACGTTGGTCTCAGCCCCTTGCCCGACAAAGCGCATATCAACCGACCTCTCATAGGTGGTGTTCTCTATGGTCCCCGCCTTTTGCAGGATAACGGCCCCTTCCTTCTCCATATCTTGGAATAGCTTTTCAATTTCGGCGAAATCAGCGTCTTGGAGGCCGACTTTATGGCTTCGAACTAAGTCAAAGGCTCTAGGTGCGGTAAAAAATCCCAGCGCAGACCCCACCCCGGCTATAGGTGGGACAAGGATTCTAGGTGCTTCCAGCTTTTTGGCTAAGCCATAGGCATGAACTGGACCTGCTCCGCCAAAGGCACAAACGGTAACGATCTTGGGGTTACCTCCCTTTTCAGCAATGTGTGTCTTTGCCGCACCAGCCATGGTCTCATTGATAAGGTCGTGAATACCCCAAGTAGCTTCTATGGGAGTTACCCCTAGAGGCTTGGCAATCTTTTCTTCAATAGCCTGCTGCGCCGACTCCTTATCAAGCTTCATCTCTCCGCCCAGGAAATAGTCGGGGTCTAGATAGCCCAAGGCCAGATCAGCATCGGTAACCGTTGGCTCTTTTCCACTTAAACCGTAACATACAGGACCAGGGTCAGCTCCAGAGCTGTCTGGACCTACTTGGAGGAGTCCCATTTTACTGATTCTAGCTATACTCCCGCCGCCAGCCCCGATTTCCATCAAATCAACCACTGGCACCTGAATGTCAAGACCGCTACCCTTTTTGAACCGGTGAACACGACCGACCTCAAAGGTTGACACCATTCCTGGCTCTCCCTTTTGAATTAAGCAGGATTTGGCGGTTGTCCCTCCCATATCAAAGCAAAAAATATCTTTAACATCGAACATCTTGCCAAAGTATACCGCGGAAATAACGGCTGCCGTTGGTCCCGACTCGATAACCCTTACTGGAAACTCCGTGGCTGTTTCTGCTGAGGTAATACCGCCACTAGAGAGCATGATAAACAACTTCCCTGTAGAACCTAGTGAATCTAGGCGTTGGGATAGCCTAGCTATATACCTTCCAGTAAGGGGTTTGACATAAGCGTTGGTCACTGTGGTACTTGTTCTCTCGAATTCCCTTATTTGAGGTAGAACCTCGTAGGAAATAGAGAGGGATAGGTCAGGAGCTTCTCTGGATACAATATCCTTGATCATCAACTCATGAACCGGGTTCTCAAAAGAATTTATAAGACACACCGCTAATGACTCAATACCCATATCAATGAGCTTATTTAAAACCCTCTTCACCTCTTCAGGGTCCAATTTTTTCAATATACGCCCATCGCTGGTAATCCTCTCATCTACTTCCATCCGCAGAGGCCTGGGGACAAGTGGCTCTGGATAGACGGCAAAGATGTCATAGGTATCATATCGCTTTTCCCTAGCCAGCTCCAATACATCTCTAAAGCCTTTTGTTGTGATTAGCCCGGTCTTGGCCCCCTTTCTTTCAATGATAGAATTGATGACCAGGGTGGTCCCGTGAATTATCTCCTCAAGGTGCTCCATAAAGCCCGGGGTCCGGTCCAGCATCTGCCGGATCCCCCCCTCCACAGCCTCGGAAGGATCCACGGGGGTCGTGAGGCATTTGTTGATCTGGATCTCCCCAGTTTCATCGTTTAAGAGCACGAAATCGGTAAAGGTGCCGCCGATATCACACCCCAAGCGGTACAATCCTCTATCCACGCAACACCTCCTGAGTCCCCAACCTACTTTTCTCTACACTGTTCATATAACCGAATGCTTGATCTTGTTCAAAAGATGCTCGGCTCCTGAAACTTCCCGTAGACCTCTTTAAAGACCTCGGTCATTTCCCCCACAGTGGCGTATGCCTTAACCGCCTCCAAAAGATAGGGCATAACATTCTTACTCGACCTGGCTGCACCCTCTAATTCCCTCAATCGCATGGCGACCTCTCGCCCATTGCGGGTGCGCTTCACCTCATTCAGGGTCTGGATTTGCTCTTCGGCAGTGCGTGAATCATATTCGTGGAGCTCTACCTTCCCCTCACTACCCAAGGCGCCAGGATCGGTGTATTTGTTGATCCCGATCTTGACGTATTCACCGGTCTCCAACCCCCTGTGCCATTCATAGGCCTGCCTAGCCACCTTCCTTTGGACATAGCCTGTGGCAACTGCATCCTTCATACCCCCTACCCTATCGACTTCCTCTATCTCCTCCAGAATCCTATCCTCCATCTGTTTTGTGAGTGTCTCGATGAAATAGGAGCCAGCTAAGGGGTCCACGGTGTCGCGTAGCCCCACCTCATCCATCAAAAGTTGGCAAGTTCGCAAGGAAATAAGTGCAGAATAGGGGGTGGGGATGGTATAGGCCTCATCGTAAGAGCACAGGGCAGTGGTCTGTGCTCCACCCAAGGCTGCAGCAAGGGCATAATAGGCACTCCGCACAGCATTTATGATAGGTTGCTCCTTGGTGAGCCCTGATCCTCCACCCCCGAACAGCCCCCTCAGGAACATGGTCCGGTTGTCCTTGGCCCCCCACCGTTCCTTGAGTATTTTTGCCCACAGCTTACGGGCCGCCCTAAACTTGGCGACCTGCTCCCATAGGTTACCAAAGATATTAAAGTTGAAGGTGATCCCCCGGGCAAACTGATCTATGTGATAACCCCGTTTAACCACCTCCTCGATGTAGGAGTTGGCGATCTGAAAACCATAGGCGATCTCTTGGGCAGGTGTAGCACCCGATTCCCTGATGTGATAACCGCATACGCTCACCGGATTGGTTCGGGGCATGGTAGTAATGCTGTATTCCATGGTATCCCCAATAAGCCTGACAGCGGGATCCACCGGAAAGATCCACATTCCCCTCCCAATCATCTCCTTGAGGATATCATTTTGGGGGGTGGCACTGATCACCTTGGGAGAGTACCCAAACTTCTCGGCCACTGCCTGGTACATAGCTAACATGATGGAGGCAACAGCATTGATGGTGAGGCCGCTGCCGATGCGATCGAGCTGGATGTCAGCAAACGCAATCTCAAAATCCCTCAGGGTATCCACTGCCATCCCAACTCGCCCCACCTCTCCTTCAGCCAAAGGGTCATCGGAGTCAAGCCCCATCTGGGTGGGGAGGTCAAAGGCCACGTTGAGGCCGGTCTGACCTTGGGAGATCATGAGCTTAAACCGTTCATTGGTCTCCTTGGGGGTGCCGAAACCGGTGTACTGTCTTGTGGTCCAGGCCCGGCTCCTGTACCCCAGTTTGTGGATCCCCCTGGTGAAAGGGTATATACCTGGGTCAGCCAGGTCTTGGGCATAGTCGAAACCTATCTCCTCCAAATCCTGGGGGGTATATACGGGCTTTATTCGCATGCCTGACTGAAGGATAACCTCCTCCACAGCATCCTTTTCTCCCTTGTTGTACTTGGCCACACCCATGGTCTTCCTCCCTATCCCTTTCTCGCATTCTCTTTAATAAAGGTTGTTATCTCTGGAAATGGCGTCCCTCCTGGGAAAACCCCATCTACCCCCAACTCCTTTAGCTTAGGGATATCCTTGGTCGGGATGACCCCCCCCACCACCACCAAGATATCATCCATCCCTTCTTCTCTTACCCTCTTCATGATCTTTTCACAGATGGGGAGATGAGCCCCGGACATGATGCTCAGCCCAAGGACATCCGCATCCTCTTGAATGGCGGCATTGATGATCTGGTCGATGGTCTGATGCAAGCCTGTATAGACCACCTCCATCCCCGCATCTCGCAAGGCGTGGGCCACCACCTTGGCCCCCCGATCATGTCCATCTAGACCCGGTTTGGCCATCAATACCTTTATCCGCCTCTTCACAGCCCCCTCCTTATCCATTTATTCTAGGTTCTTCTTCAAAAAAGGGTCCAAGGATTCTAGGATTCAAGGATTCAAGTGTTTGTTTCCCAAGGATTCAATAATTTGATAAGTGCCTCGTTCATCCTTTCAACATCTCCTATACCTCTTATAGGACTCCTTCCTCATCTGTGATGTTAACTCATGTCTTTCCTTTCTCGGAAGGCCTTTGTAACTTTATAAATCTCAATCAAGCTTTTAACCCCCAATAATTCTTAAGTATTTCACTTGACCACTGGAATCCTTGATCCCTTGAATCCTTATTCTAAGGGAAGCCTCCCTCTCTCTATCGCCTTCAATAGTCTCTCTCTTCCCCTCAAGATGTGCTCTTTGACCAGCTCCTCCACCTTTTGGGTATTCCCTTCCCTCATGGCCTGCACCATCAGTTGGTGATCTCGCAAGGACATTTGCGGCATGCCCTTTATCCTTAAGATGAAGACCCGGTACTTATAAAAATAGTCCCGCAGGTTGTTGATCATCTGATAGAGCTTATCACTGCGGCTTGAGCGATATATCACCTCATGAAACTCGGTGTTTAACTGGATGAATTTATCGATGTTCCCCCTCTCCAGGGCCTGCTGCGACCTATCGATGATCCCCTGCAGGTTTGTCAACACCTTCTCACCCATCTTTTTGGTGGCCAGGGAGGCTGCATAACTCTCCAGGATCGCCCTGAGACCGAAGACCTCCTCGATCTCCTCGTTGGTGGTCCCCCTCACCACTATCCCTCCTCGGGGGACCTTGTCTAGCATCCCTTCCTGCTCCAGCCTGGAGACGGCCTCACGAATGGGGGTCCGACTCACCCCCAAGTCCTCAGCCAGCCTCTGTTCGATGAGCCGTTCCTTGGCCTTAAATTCCCCCCTCTGGATACCCCTTTTGATCCTTTCGTAGACAACCTCACGCAAAGTCTTGCGTTCTCGGTCCTTGATTTCCCAAAGTCCTCTCTTAACCATACCTGTATTGTACCCCAAAACCGCCTCGGGGGTAACTCCATTCCAAGGCGCCGTAGGGGCAGGCCACCCGACAACTACCGCACTCCAGACAACCCGCATATTCGATCAGAAGCTCTCCCGTCTCCTCGTTTATGGAATAGAGTCCTCCCGGACATACATAGAGGCAGTACTTCTCAGCACAGCTCTTACAGATCTCCTGTCGGATGAGGATATGGGATTCCTTGTCGTTCTTGAAGGCATCTAGGGCAAGTTTAGAAGCAGGGTCCATCATATCCTCCTGAACATCCAGAGGTCCTTAAGGCCCCCCAGGTTAAAAACCCCCTCCTTTATTCCCTTCCACAGGGTGGATGAAATCTTCTCCTTGGGCCCCTCACCTATCCAGAAAAGCTCCTCCATAATCCTGCACAGCAAATGGGGATAAAAGCTTACTAACCGAGGATTCTCTAACACTTCCAAGCTGTTGCGAAAGGTCTCCATATCCTTCAGGACAAAGCTCTCCCTGAGCAGGGTCTCATAGTGAGCGAGCGTGGAGGCGGAGAAATCTCCCTCCTCCTTGGCTTTCATGACCGTCTGGGCTGCCATGTACCCCGAGGCAAAGGCAAATTCCATCCCTCGCACGGTGATCCCCATATTGAGGGCAAGGCCTGCGGCGTCTCCCACCGCCACTATTCCATCGCCATAGGGTCTGGGCAGAGGCCTGTCTCCCCCCTCGGGGATAAGGTGGGCGGAATACTCCATCAATTCCCCACCTTTGATAAGGCTTGCCACCTCTTTCCTTTTCTTGAATTCCTCGAGGAGTTGATGAACCTCAATGGGGGGCTGACTCTTTAAAAAAGACTCTATCCCCACTACCAAACCAAGAGAGATGGTATCCCGGTTGGTGTAGAGAAACCCACTGCCGAAGATCCCATGGGTGATGGACCCAAAGAAGAGTTGCGCAACCCCTTCCCCTGACTTTAAGCCAAAACGCTCCTCAATTACCTCTGGCGAGAGCTTTATTACCTCTTTGACCCCCATTGCCGCATGCTTGGGCGGCAAGGGCTTGCGCAAACCAGCCTTCTCCGCCATCAAGGAAAGGGCACCATCGGCAATGATGACTATATTGGCCGGTATCTCCTCACCCTCGGACACCACACCCAGCACACGGCCATTCTCCTTCATGAGATCGGTGACCCGCCGCTGAGGGATTACAAACCCCCCCATTTCCGTCACTCGTTCACCAAACCACCTATCGAATCTCGATCTAAGGATCGTATAGCTATGTGGAGGTCCTTCGCGAAACTTCTTCGACGTAAATTGCAAAGATAAGGACGTATCGTCCCCCATTACCGTAATTATCTCCTTGGTAACCAACCTCTCCAGGGGTGCCTCCTCCCAGAGGTCAGGCAGGTAGGAACGTACAGGATTCAGGTAGATCCTACCACCGGTCACGTTCTTGCTGCCAGGATGGTCACCCCGCTCCAAGACCAGGACCTGGATACCCTCCTTGGCAAGGCAGTAGGCGGCTGCAAGTCCCCCTAACCCTCCCCCTACCACCACTGCATCTATCCTCTCCACGGTACTATCTCTTACCCAATTCCTTTTTTAGTTCTGACGTCAAAAGCGGAACGATCTCAAAGAGATCCCCCACGATCCCATAGTCGGCGTATTGGAAGATGGAGGCCCTGGGGTCTTTATTGATGGCCACCACCACCTTGGAGGTATCCATCCCCATAATGTGTTGAATGGCCCCGGAGAGCCCAATGGCAAAGTAGAGCTTGGGGGAAACGGTCTTGCCACTCTTGCCCACTTGGTCATCATGGGGCTTCCATCCGCTGTCCACCACTGCCCTGGTGGCCCCTACGGTGGCCCCTAGGCAATCGGCCAACTCCTCCAACAACTGGAAGTTCTCCGGACCCTTCATCCCCCTCCCCCCCGTGACGATGACCTCTGCCTCGGTGAGGTCTAACCTCTCTTTGGCGGCCCTAACTATCTCTAGCACCTCCAACCTGACTTGGGTGGGATCAACTTCAACTGCTTGTTTAAGCACCTCTCCTGTGATATCCCCACTGGCAGTAGGGACTGGAAACGTGTTGGGCCTTACCAGCGCAATCTGGGACCTCCCCTCACGACAGGCAACGTCAGCCCAGACCTTGCCGCCAAAAAACGGCTTTCTGGCTATCATGAGGGCATCATCCCCCAGCTCGAGGTCCAAACAATCCATGGCAATCCCAGTACTCAACCTGCCCGCCACACGGGGGAACAAGTCTTTGGCCAAAACAGTGGCTCCAGCTAAGAGGATTTGAGGCGTCTCTTTAACTGCCAGATCTGATAGGAGCTGAAGATAGACATCACAGTTGTACTTCTCCAAAAGGGGGTCGTCCCATTGATAGACCTTATCAGCGTACAGGGTCAATTCTTTGGCCAGACCATCCACCCCTGAACCGAACAGTAGGGCGGCCAGTTCCAGACCCAGTTTCTCCGCCAACTCCCTCCCCTTGCCCAATAGCTCTAAGGCCACCTTCCTGATCCTGCCATCCTGATGTTCTGCAAAGACCCATACCCCTCCTGACACCTCATACCTCCTAGATAGCCTTGGCCTCTTCTTTAAGGAGCTCTACCAGCTCCCTCACCACATCAGGTGCCTCGCCTTCTAGCATGGTAACAGAAGGCCTCTCAGGGGGTCGATAATAGCGCAGTACCTCCTCTTTGGCCCCCGCACGCCCTACTTCATCCGGAGAAAGACCAAGGGCATCCAAATTTAATCTCTTGATCTCTGCCCGCATGGCCTTCATCACTCCAATTACGGGCGGCACACGAGGTTCATTGAGCCCCTTTTGCGCAGAAATAAGGACAGGCAGGGGGGTCCTTATTACCTCCTTGCCTCCCTCTATTTCTCTCTCCACAACAACCGCCCGCTCCTCAGGGGAGACCTGCACCTTCACTACTACGGTAATATGAGGGATACCTAAAAACTCCGCTACCAAGGGACCCACTGCCCCCGAGGAATCATCAAAGGCCTCTCTACCGCAAAAGACCAAGTCATACTTCATTTCTTTAATGGCCTGGGCCAGGGCCTTGGCCGTGGTATACTCGTCCCCACCCTCAAAGGCCGGATCCTCCAATAAGACAGCCTCATCAGCCCCCATCGCCACCCCAGTCCGCAAGGCCTCAACAGATTTTTGCGTCCCTAGAGAGATAACCGTCACCTTACCGGCGCCTACCTGTTCCTTGATCCGCAAGGCCTCTTCCATTGCCAGGGAGTCGAAGAAGTTCAGGGTATATTTATCCTCCACCTCCACTGCCGACCTATCGGCCTTCAACTGGACCATCGCCTCGCTGTCCGGCACCTGCTTCACCAAGACCACAATATTCACGACCAAACCCTTCTTTCTCCAACTGGTCTTTGCCTAGATTATTCCCTTTTCCTTCAACCCCGCAATCTCCTCAGGGCCCATGCCCAGCGTCTTTCCGTAGATCTCTTCATTGTGCTCCCCGAAACGGGGGGGGAAAGATAAGGTCCTATTTATGGACTGCAAGTAAGGTGTCATATAGGGAGGAGGAGGGAGGGTGATCTCGGTCCCTGTCTTGGGGTCCTTGGTGATGAGCAATCTCCTCGCCACCAGCGGGTCTTGGATGACTTCTTCAATGGTGTTGATCTTGGAGACCGGGATGGTCCGTTGATTGAAGATATCGATGAGCTCCTCAGTGGAAAATTGCTTGGTGATCTCGTTTATTTGTCTGTTGAGGTCCTGTACATCGGCAATACGGCCGGCATTGGTCTTATATTCCTCTTTGCTCAAAGATTCAAAGCCAGGTATCTTCGTAAAGTCTTCCCATTGGCGATCGTTGCCAACCGCGATATACACATATCCATCTTTGCTCTCATATACCGAAACCGGGGCGAAGAACTCGTGGGTATTCCCCCGGCGGGTGATCTCTTTGCCGAACGATTTGGTAAGGGTAATGGGGACTGTCAGCCAAGAGACGGTGCTCTCAAACATGGCGAGGTCTATGCGCGTCCCCTCCCCTGTGAGTTGGCGTCTATAAAGGGCCTTCATAATAAGGCCATATCCATGTTCGCTGCTTCCCATATCAGAAAGTGGGACCCCCAAGACCATCGGGGTACCACCCTTCTCCCCGGTCATCTCCATCAACCCCCCCCTCGCCTCCAGGATAGGCTCATAGGCGGCCTCATTGCTATCAGGACCGAATCCAGTCACACCAAACCAGATGATATCCTTTTTAACCCCACACAGGGTCTCATAGTCTATGCCGAGCTTTTGATAGTTTCTGGGGAGTTGGTTGGTGGCGAATATGGCCACATTTAATTGCTCGATCAGGCGATACAATAACTCTCTTCCTTCTGGCACCCCTAAATTGAGGGTGATGGCCTTCTTGCCAGAATTTATGGGCAAGAAATAGGTCCTCAGCAAAGGATCTCCCAGCCTGTCCTCCCCAACCTTCCTGTTGGGGTCGCCATATACAGGATGTTCCAGCCGAATCACCTTCATCCCATCCTGTGCCAGACGATAAGTCAGATAAGGAAGCACAGTGGCCTGCTCTAAACTCAAGACTGTGATACCTGCAAAAAGTTTTTCCTCTTTCATCTTCTAACCCTCACAAAACAAAGTTTGCATACTGTATACAATTTTTATGATCTTTATGCCGATCCTCCCTTGTGGTCTTTCCCTAGTCCTCCTCGATCTCCTATTTTATAAGGCTGGGTAAAAATGTTGCGACCTGGGGAACCATCATCAATATTATAACACACACAACATACGCTGGTAAAAAGTAGGTTACTCCTCTGAAGACGCTTGCTAGAGGAACGTCCTTGGCCATCCCGCCAACCACGTAGGTCGTCGCCCCCACCGGCGGTGTTACTGCGCCCATAGTCGTTACGACAGTTATGGTCACGCTAAACCATATAGGGTCATAGCCGAGTTCTAAGGCCACAGGGTAAAAGATCGGGATAGTAATCATAAGTAGGGCAAGGGCATCCATAACCGCGCCGCCTATCATATAAATAAAAAAAATAATCGCCATAATCATCATGTTGGGTACAGGGAGTGCGGTAACCCAGGTTGCAATGTCAAAGGGAATCCTGGTTACCGCCAGAAATCTTCCAAAGATAACTGCACCAGTAACGATAACAATGACCATACATGATATTCGCAAGGTATCCACAACCGAGGCAACAAACCCTCTCCAACTCAGTCTCCGCTCCGCAAGAACAATAATGAGCGCCATAAAAGAACCTGCAGCCCCGGCTTCTGTGGGGGTAAAGAAACCAAAATAAAGACCGACCATAACGAGTAGGAATAGAATGAGCATCTCTAAGGCGCCTGGAAGGGATATCAGCTTCTCCTTAAAGCTTGTTTTAGGGCCGGCAGGCCCCCACTCGGCATTTACCGAGCACAAAATATAAATGGTTATCATAAAAAGGATAGCCAGTATAATACCGGCCGAAACCCCACCATAGAAAAGCTTAGCTATAGACTGCCCAGTGTATAGACCTATAACAATAAGGACTACACTGGGAGGAATAACAACACCAAGGGTGGACCCACAGGCAATAGCGCCAGTACTCAGCATTGGTTTATATTGATATTTTTTCATCTCGGGAAGAGCTACCGCGGTCATGGTAGCCGCTGTCGCTGCATTAGAACCACAGATAGCGGCAAAACCGGCACATGCCATCACCGTAGCCATGGCAATACCCCCGCGAACCTGTCCTATCCATTTATAGGCTGTATTATACAACTTTTCATTTACGCCAGAATAGAAGGCAATCTCACCCATAAAGATGAAAAGGGGGATTACAGTCAGACCATATTTGGAAAATGTAGTCCACAAGTCAGTACTTACCACGCCGAGAGCTGCTTCAAACGAAACCACATACCAAAACCCGCAGAAGCCCACCACTGCCATGGCAAAACCAACAGGCATTCCCAGAAAGAATAAGGCAAGGAGAAGGATGACTATTCCAATTGTTCCGATAACAGCTAAGCTCACGTATTCAGATCCTTATCCTGCATGAACGACTTCAATAGATCGGTCAACAACACCAAGGAGAGAACAGCGCATCCCAAAGCAAGCCCATAGGTAAAGGGGAAATAGATGATTCTCAGCGTTTCGGTTATTTCTCCTGTCCTCCAGAGGATTGTAGCCCACTTCGCAATCTGCCAGGCAGCAATAGCAAAGAAAATCATGCAGATAAAATAGTTGATACTGTTTAAAATTGCCTGGGTCTTTTGGGGAAATTGATTCACCAAGATATCCACTGCAATATGACCCCGCTTAATTTGAGTATAGCCCAGGGCAAAGCCAGCAACGATGGCACCAAAAAAACCCATAAGCTCAAAAGTGCCCCTGATAGGGATCCAAACAACACGGAGAAATATATTGGAGCATGTCAGAAGTATCATTCCTACCAAGGTGATACCACCAACCCAAAGAAGCAGTTGATTCAGGAATGTGCTTATCTTTTCCAGATAGTTAACCATTGCCCCTTCCTGTACCCCGTCTCTGCCGGCAGAGGGGCACACAAACCCCTCTGCCGGATACTGCAGGACTAGCCTCCGTATTTTTTGCTGTATTTTTTATTCAGCTTCTTTATGTCTTTTAAGATCTTCTTTGCCGGAATGCCTTTTGCTGCAGCGTCTTTGACCCATTTATCCGATATCGGTTCCAGCAATTTATTCCACTTGGCCATCTCTTTTTTCGGAAGGATATATACTTCAATATCATAGGTCTTTTTCGACCAGGCAATGGACTTGTTGACATGATCATCCATGTATTTGCCTGTCCACTCGGCCTGTTCCCTTCCTAGATCTTCCATGACCTTTTTTACATCGGCAGGCAAGGAGTTCCACTTTTTCTTATTCATCACCACAGCAAAGGGGTAAATAACCGTATTGGTTACTGTCACATACCGGCAGATCTCAGCATATTTGAAGTCCATAAGGACCTCAAGAGAAGAAAACAACCCCTGAACCACGCCCTTTCGTAGCGCTTCGGGACATTCTGACTGGGGCATCCCTACCTGGTTCGCTCCCCATGCCTTGAGAATCTGGGCAGCGCCACCTGAAGCTCGCAGGCTCATGCCTTTGATATCGCTCAAAGTTCGTACCGGTTTTTTGGACATGATGTTGGAAGGCGCGCAGGTAAACATGGTCAGGACCTTCACATCGGCAAATTCCTTCGGTTGATACTTATTGTAAATATCCCATAATGTAAGGCTGGCTACCGTGGCATTAGGAAAGCCAACGGGAAGGGCAGTCGCATTCGTTACGATAAAGCGACCTGGCTGATAGGCCATGCAGAGGCAGCCGATATCGGCAGTGCCTGCGATCACACCATCCATCATATTCTTGGCACCGAGCAAGGTCCCCCCAGGGTATGTG
This sequence comes from Deltaproteobacteria bacterium, assembly GCA_019308925.1. Lineage (NCBI taxonomy): Bacteria > Pseudomonadati > Myxococcota > Myxococcia > Deltaproteobacteria bacterium. The sequence continues at coordinate 20,687 of JAFDHG010000009.1, read as the reverse complement.
TCGATCTTGACCTTACCATCGGTACGCTTCTCCACCTCCTTTGCCCACCGCTCCATCTGGACGCAGGGGAAGGTAGGTGCAGGTGGGAAGTTGGCATAACTGAGTTTTATCACCCCAGCGCTTGCAGATGGGGGAGATACTATGCTGATGGATAACAGTGCCAGAACCCCCAACAATACCACTGCTCCACTGAAAAATCTTTTCCCTTTCATCATCACACCTCCTTAAAAGATTGTTTACCCCGTTTCCCTAACCTAAACTTACCCCCTCACCTTTCCTCTACATAATTTCACCTCCTTAATAAGATTTTAAATTATTCTTTAATTTAAGCTAGTTAAAAACTATATATAAGAACAAAATTGTATACAACCATGCCAATTATTCAACTTAAGGAACTCTTTTGTCAAGCGTTTTTTCCTTGGCCCTCGGAAAAGAGGGACTGCAATCTCAAAATCACATCCTCCTCATAATCTCCCTAGCGATATTCAGCCTAAGGATCTCCTGGGTGCCACCACCATATAGGAGGAACCCTGCGTCCCTGAACATCCTCTCTACTGGATACTCTCGAGAATATCCGTAGGCCCCATGGATCCTCCTCGCCTCATCGACTATCATAATGGCTGCTTCCACTGCATGGACCTTGGCCATCATTGCCTCCGTAGCATAGGGAAGGCCCTCATCCTTCAGGGTACACGCCCTATGCAACAACCACCTGGAGGCCTCCAGCTCTGTGGCCATTCGGGAGATCTTTTCCTGTATCAACTGGTACTTCCCTATTGGCCTGCCAAAGGCCTGCCTTTCCTTTGCATATCGTATAGACGCCTCCAGGGCAGCCTTGCCAAGACCAAGGGCAAGGGATCCCATCATGATCCTTATTTCGTTCAATATCCAGCCCAGATATATCACCCCTTTGTTCTCCTCCTCGCCCAAGAGATAATCCCGCGGGATCCTACAACCATCAAAGGCAATCTCACCTACCCAGGCGCCGAGGGCCCCCATCTTTTCTATCTTCTTCCCCACAGAGAAGCCGTCTGTCCCCCTTTCGACCAAAAAGAAGTTCAGGCCCTTCAATCCCAGGCTCCTGTCTGTAGTGGCCACTACCGTAAAGAAATCAGCGAAAGGAGCATTTGTGATCCACGTCTTTGCACCATTGAGAATGTAGAGATCACCTTCCCTTCTAGCCGTAGTCTCGGTAGATGCCAGATCAGAACCGCAGTTAGGCTCTGTAAAGGCAATGATTCCAATCTTCTCCCCCCTCAATGCCGGCTTGAACAATCGCTCCTTTATCTCCCGAGTTCCGAAGCGATAAAGGAAATCAGTACCCATCAAAGATTGCATCATGCACAAGGCTGCGAAGGCCAGGGACCCTTTGGCTAGCTCTTCGGCAAAGATCGAAAATGTGATGGCGTCGGCATTTACTCCACCGTATTCCTCAGGATATCTGATGCCGAAATAACCCAATCTCCCCACCTCCTTGAAGAGTTCTATGGGAAACTCATCCCTGCTGTCTATCTCTGCGGCAAGAGGAGCGATCCTTTTTGCCACAAACTTAGATATCTCTTCTCTGAAGAATTGATGTTCTCGTGTTAGCATCATGATATCAGATACTCTTTTAGTATTACTTGAAGACTTGACCAAAACGATAACAGGGAAGAATGGACTCCATATGAATTCGTCTCCCAACGATTTTCACCAACATTCCCTAAATAACATAATCACCTTAAACCTGTCTACTCCATAGGCATCAAAAAAGATCTTGATTTTTAAAAGTCAATATTGTATACAGTATACAATATGATCTTATTTTATCAACAATTTCTTGCAATCAACAAAACAGCACTTGACAAAAAACAGATTACTCCTCGGTCTTTTCCAAGGGGTCTGTGTAAAAGGTGCTTGACAAAAACGCTCGTAATTGTAAAATTGTTCACAATTAAGTCCTCACAGTTTATAATATACTGGTATAAAAAGAAAATTTGAGGAGGTTAAAAATGGGGACCGAAGTTAAGTGGGATTATACCAAATACCCAGGGTACAAAAACTACCCCCATCTGTTTAAGCCGATTCAGATCGGTAAGCTAACCATCCCAAACCGGATAAAATATGCTGCTACTGAGGATAATTTAAACGGCAGAGACGGTTTTGTTACCGATGCAGGCGTAGCCTACTTACGGGAAAGGGCTAAAGGAGTTGTCGGTGGTATATGCACTATGCAGGGTGTATATATGGATAAGGGCCGACAAGGTCAGGGATACGTTGGTCAGGCTGCAGCCTGGGATGACAAATTCATACCTGGCTTAAAAAGGCTTGCCGATGTCATTCATGAAGAAAAGGCAATAGCTGCCTGCCAGTTGATGCACTGTGGACGAGTCGGAGCGATTGAGACGGAATATTGCCAAGGGCCCTCGGCTGTTCCCCAACGATTGAGGATTTTTAGGCCTGTCCAAGAGATGACCAAGGCAGACATTAAACAGTGTCTTAAGGAACATGCTGAGGCCACCGAGAGACTGCTCAAAGCGGGATTTGACATCGTTGAGATTTCCGGGATTGTGGGTTATCTTCTTTCCAACTTCCTATCCAGCTATACCAATAGGCGCACAGACGAGTATGGTGGGGATATACGGGGAAGGATGAGGTTTGTTGTGGAATGCATCCAAGAGGTGAAAAAGGTATGCGGCGATAATGTACCCGTTGGTATCAGGCTCTGTTCTGATGAGCTCTTAGATGATGTGGGTGGAAATACACCTGAAGAATCGATGATCACCTATGAAATGGCAGAGGAGGCAGGAGTAGACTACATGAGTGTTACCCTTGGTTGGCAAGAATCGATCTACCCCGTGATCAGCAGAGACATTCCCCAGGGTAACTGGCTCCATTTGGCTGAGCGTGCCAAACAACACCTCAAAATTCCTGTCATGATGGCGTATAGGCTCTTTATCCCGGAGCTACCCAATAAAGCTATTGAAGAGGGCAAACTGGATATCTGGGAGATGTGCCGACCGATGATTGCTGACCCACTTATGCCCAAAAAGGTCCTGGAAGGAACAGAGGACGAGATAAGACCTTGTGTTGCATGCAATCTCTGTCTGGCAAGGCTTTTCCGCGATGCCCCCATGACCTGCTATATTAACCCTGTTTGTGCCCACGAATGGGATCCAAAGTATCAGGTCAAACCAGCAGAGATGGAAAAGAATATTATAATTGTCGGTGCTGGGCCGGCAGGTCTTGAGTGTGCCTGGGTGGCAGCCCAAAGAGGTCATGAGGTCCATGTGTACGATAAGAGAGAGGAATTGGGCGGAACTATTATCGAGGCATCCAAGGCGCCCTATGGAGATGATGAGCTCTATGGAGTAATAAATTTTCACAAGGCTCAATGTGAAAAGGCAGGAGTAAATTTCCATTTAGGCACAGAAGTTACCGAAGAGTTAATAGAAGAGGAGATGCCAGACACTGTTGTCCTGGCAACTGGCCCTCAGTATGTTAAGGGTACTGCCCCTGGTTTTGATCGAGAAAATGTTGTCACGGTACTGGATGTCCTGAATGGAACAGCCCAGGTTGGTGATAATGTTGTTGTCTGGGGAAACATGAAGCCGGGGATCGGAGTGGCCCTGTTCTTGGCCAAACAGGGGAAAAAGGTGACCATCGTAGGAAAAGAAAAAAAGCTTGGAAAGGATATTAATCCCTCCTTTTTATGGCGATATGTTGGCTACTTAAGGCAAAATAAGGTAGCAACTTATAACGATTGCGATATTGAAGAAATTACAGATGATGGTGTGACTGTTATAACTTACGATGGTTATAGGATTCCGGTGAAGGCAGACACTGTAGTCTGTTCAGAGAGAGAGGCAAACACTGTCTTGAAAGATGTAGTTCAGGAAAATGGTATTGAACTTTTTGTAATCGGTGACGCACTGGTACCTCGAAATCTATCAAGTGCGGTTCATGATGGTTACAGAATAGGTATTCGGATCTAAAAGGAGGTTGAAAATGGCACTTGACCCAGAAAAAGAAATAAGTAGCTTGTGGAGGGCATTGCAAGGTGCACAGGGGGCAACCAGGAGAACATTCTATCAAATGCGACAGGCAGCGATTGAGGTTGCTGGTCCTGATGCAAACCCTCTTGATATCGCTGTTAAGGCCTGGGAGATCATTGGTAAAGACACAGGTAAATCATATCTCCCACGCATGAATTTGCTCAAAGGCGAAGAGGGCTTAATGATGAATGTTGCTAGGGCCTATCAAGGATTATGGACAACCAATGGGGCCGTGGTAAAGATCGAAAAGGGCAAAAGCCCTAGTGAAATCTTTATAATATGGGAAAGATGTCCCTGGCCTACCTCAGCCAAAGAATACGGTGCTTCTATGAAAGAGGATCTTTTAGGCTGCGACAGATATCTTCAAGCATTTCTTGAAGAAGTAAACGCCTTCTTGGGTACAAATTTGAAGATAGAGACGCAAAAGGCCATCCCAAAGGGAGATGGTGTGTGTGTCCGGAGATTATACAAACCAGAAGATAAATAATTAGGAGGAGGTCATATGGCTGCTCAGGTAGATCCGCAAAAATGCACAAAGTGTGGAGGGATAACTCAACCTCTCTGCGTAGAGGTGTGTCCGGATGAGGCTATCAGGGTTCAGGATGATAGAATTGTGGTCACTGAGTTTTTGTGTGAAGACTGCAATGAGTGTGGCTACATATGCCCGGACCATGCTATCTCCATTCCTCTTGAATCTGTAACCTTTTAACAACTGTGTGGGGGTAAAGATGAAGATTAACAAGATAGATCATATATGCGTCGCCGTGAAAAATTTGGAGGAGGCCCGGAAGAAGTGGGAACCCATTTTGGGGAAATCGGAACCTGATGATGCCTATGTGGATGAACCAGAGAAGATCAGAGTGGCTCGATATTGGTTGGGAGAAGTGGGCTTTGAGCTGATGGAATCAACCGCTCCAGATGGAGATGTGGCCAAGTTCGTTGAGAAGAGGGGTGAAGGTATCATGATAGTCAGCTTCAATGTAGACAATACCCGCGAGGCCATGGATGAATTGAAAGCAAAAGGTTATCCCTTTATCGGTGGTGCCAGACCCTTCAGGGATTGTGAATTCGCCTTCATTCACCCCAAGGCGGTAAACGGCGTGCTGCTTGAATTGATAGATTATAAGTGGGAAGAATTCAAAAAATAGTTTCGGGGCGAGATGTGCCTCAGTAATCCCTCCCCTGGTGGAAGCAGTTGAAGCCTATACCACTATCATAGGCGAGGTTACTAATACCCTCAAAAAAAGAAATTTTATCACATGGGAGACGACAGATGATAAAAGGAATTAGTCACCTGGGTGTGGCGGTGAAAGACCTCCAAGAAGCGAGGGATTACTATCGCTCGGTCTTTGGGCTTGAATCGTCTGACCCCATTATCAGTGGTGATGGAATGAATCAGGTGAGCATGATTGAGGCGGGTAACATTATAATTGAGCTGTTGCAGCCTATCGGAAACGCGGGGGTTATGGCGAAATTCCTGGCAAAGCGCGGCGAGGGTATCCACCACATTTGTTATGAGGTGGATGATATCAACGCCGAAGTTGACTCACTTAAGGCCAAGGGGATGGAAGTTCTGGGTGAACCGAGACCAGGTGCTGAGGGAATGAGTGTCTTCCTTCACCCCCGAGGGACTCATGGCATCCTTGTTGAGTTGGTGGAAAAGGAATGAGGATATGGATTTCGAGCTAACTGAGGAACAGTTGATGTTTCGGGATATGGCCCGGAAGTTCGCCGAGCAGGAGATTTTACCCACGCTCAAAGAAAACGAGCGTCAAGAGAGATTCGATAAGGGGATTATCAAAAAGATGGGTTCACAGGGGCTACTGGCTCCCCATATGCCCCAGGAGTATGGGGGCTTGGGGCTGGATTATGTTACCTCAGCTATTATCTGGGAGCAGCTCTGCTGGGCTAGTTTGGCAGTAACCCAGGCGGCCACCAGTGGTGCCATTCAACCAGGAACCAATCTTCTCGACGCCGGCAGCGAGGAGCAGAAGCAGAAATACCTGCCCCCAGTGTGTAGCGGTGATTTGGTCCTGTCCGGGGCTGTAGTTGAGCCCAATGCCGGTAGTGATTCGTCAATGATTGAGACTACTGCTGTTCGCAAGGATGATCACTGGGTCATCAATGGTACCAAAACCTTTATTACCAATGGCGAAATAGCTGATGTAGTCTTATTTATCGCCCAGACAGATAAAACTAAGGGTATTAGGGGGCTTGTTAGCTTTATTGTAGAGAGAGGCACACCAGGCTTTTCTAGTACACCACAGAAGGGGAGAATAAGTTGGCGAGGTGGTAGTGAGGGCAACATCCGATTCACCGATATGGAACTTCCCTTAGAGAACCAAATTAGCGAGCCTGGGCGCGCCTTAAGGGATGCCCTGCGAGGCATTGATACTGCTCGTCTGTTCCTAGCTGCTGGTTGTGTTGGTATAGCCCAGAGTTGCCTTGATGCCTCTATAAAGTATGCCAAGGGGCGAATCCAGTTTGGCAAGCCTATCGGTGGTCACCAGTTGATACAGGGGATAATTGCCGATATGGCGACCAAGATTGAGGCAGCTAGATGGCTTACCTATCGTGTGGCTGATATGAAGAGCCGAGGGGTTAGGCATATTAAAGAGATGTCCTATGCCAAGTATTTTTCTACTGAGACTGCTCTTTGGGTGACATCACAGGCAGTTAAGATTCACGGCTCCTTCGGCACTTTTGACGACTATCCGGTAGGGCATCACTACCAAGATGCAATCACAGCTACTATACTTGGCGGCACCGCTCAAATACACCAGTTGACCATCGGGCAGCAGCTTTTGGAGATGGCTGCTTTTACTTAGTAGATACTGAGTATAAATATGGAACAAAGGTTTGATGCCATAGTAGTTGGGGCAGGCCCGGCAGGTTGCGCCTGTGGTTACACATTAACAAAGGCTGGCTTAGAAGTATTGGTGGTGGAGAGGGGGAAATTTGCCGGGGCAAAGAATATGTGGGGTGGGGCTTTCTATGGCCCGAGTATGGGTAAACTGCTACCTAATTTCTGGGAAGAAGCACCCATAGAGAGGTACGTTGCTCACCATAAGTTTTCATCACTCACTCAAGACGCCTGTCTATCCGCTGAATTTACCACAGAGAAATTTGGCCAACCTCCGTATAATGGTTTCACCCTGTTGCGCTCCAAATTTGACCGTTGGTTTGCTACTAAGGTTGAGCAGGCAGGAGCAATCGTTGCTACGGGACTTCAAGCCGATGGCCTTCTTCGTGACGGAAATCAGATTGTAGGCATAAAGGCAGGAGGCGATGAGTTACCAGCCGATGTTGTGGTTGCCTGTGACGGAGTGAATTCTATCCTGGCTCAGGAAGCTGGGCTCAGGGGAAAGATTTTACCATATGATATAAAGCAGGGAGTAAAAGAGGTAATCGAGCTACCCCGTGAAACTATTGAGCAACGTTTCAACCTAAAGGGCGACGAGGGCCTAGCCTGGGAGTTTATCGGTTCCTGTACTAAGGGATTGCCTGGCGGTGCCTTTATTTATACAAATAAAGAAAGCCTATCAGTAGGGATTGTAGTTCAGCTAAGTGCACTCATTGAGAATAAGATTGAGGCTAACGACCTGCTCAATGAATTCAAGGAACACCCAACAGTAGCAAACTTTCTTGCCGATGGTAAACTTGTAGAATACTCAGCACATCTGATACCCGTTTCTGGGGTAGATATGATGCCTACTTTATATACAGACGGGTTTCTTGTAGCTGGTGATGCAGCCTCTTTCGTTGTCGGTACAGGTTTAATACTGGAGGGAGCCAATTTTGCCGTTGCTTCAGGTATTTCTGCAGCTGAGACAGCGATAAGGGCTAAAAAGAAAGGCGATTTTTCTGCGAAGACCCTTTCCCACTATCGAGAATTATTAGAACAGAACTTCGTCCTCAAGGACCTGAAAACGTACAGGAAGGCCCACCATTTTTTAGCTAATCCTCGAATCTACAGTTCCTATCCTGAGCTAGCCTGTAATTTAGCTGAGAGGATTTTTACTAATGATGGCAAGCCGAGAAAGAAGACCTGGCAGTTATTGCGGGGGGCGATGAAAGGGAGGGTCGCATTTGGGCAGATAGCTTGTGACCTGATAAGGGGAAAAGGGGCCATATGAAACCTATGAGCGTAGAGGATAAACTAGCAGTTAACAAATACGATATTGATAGAGATGTTCACATCAACATACACGAGGATATTTGTAAGACATGTAATGAACATTACTGTTTGTATGCCTGTCCAGCTAGCTGCTTTAAGCTAACTGAGGGGCACATTACCTATTCCCACGAGGGTTGTCTGGAATGTGGTAGTTGCCAGATTGTATGTGATAAGGGAGCTGTAGAGTGGAATCTCCCCAGAGGGGGATTTGGTATATGTTACCAATATGGATAGAAAGGGACAGAGATGAATACCATAGTTTGTATTAAACAAATACTGGACCCTGAGATACCGCCGGCAAAATTTAGACTGGATTCTGAGTCCAAGCGAGTTATACCCCCAGAAGGAATACCGCCAGTGATAAACCCCTATGATGAGCAGGCAGTTGAACTGGCGCTAAGGCTGAAGGAGAAACACAAAGGCAAAATAACAGTATTAACTCTTGGCAGCCCTGCCGCTGCCAGTATTGTCAAGCATGCCCTATCGATGGGTGCTGATGAAGGTACTGTTTTGGCTGATGAGGCATTTGAGGGCTCAGATAGTTTCTCTGCGGCCTACATCCTGACCAAGGCGATACAAAAAGTGGGAGATTATGACCTCATACTATGCGGCAGGCAGGCTGCTGATTGGGATGAGGGTGTAGTTGGCTCAATAATTGCTGAGAAACTGGGTTTGCCCCTGGTAACACTGGCTGAAGCAGTAGATGCTGTTGATGGGGAACTAAGGGTAAAGCGGGTAACCCTTGACGGCTATCAGGTATTTGCCGTTCCTACGCCAGCACTGGTAACAGTAAGCAATCAGGTTGGTCAACCTCGACTGCCATCGGGGTGGGGGATTATATCGGCAGCGCGAAAAGAAGTCCCAGTGTGGAATGCTGCTGATATCGGTGCTGACCCATCCCAAGTTGGAGCTAGCGCAGCACGAAGAAAACTGGTCAAGCTTTTCATTCCAGTGCGGGAGAGGAAATGTGAGATTATTGAGGAGGAAACCACAGAGGAGGCATCGGCAAGACTCGCCACCAGATTAAGGGAAGCAGGAGTGATATAGACTATTACCAAGGAGAAGACCATGGCAGAGTATCAAGGCATATTAATCTGTGGTGAGGTGGTGGATGGGAGGATTACCACCATCACCAAAGAACTAATGACTACCGGCAGGAGGCTCAGCGATGACCTCAACCAGCCACTGAGTGTTCTCCTTATCGGGCGGGATATCGATGAGGCAGCCAAAGAGGCTGTCTTCCTCGGTGCTGACAAGGTCTATACCGCTGATGGTACTCCGTTTGCTGAATCACATCCTGAGCACTATACTGCTATGATCGTTGATGTTGGCAAGCGAATAGCCCCCTCAATCATTCTCCTGGGTCAGACTGATATGGGGCGTGACATTGCCCCCAGAGTAGCTGCCAAGCTGGGAACCACCGTCTGCATGGATTGCGTTGAGGTGGCAATAGACCAGGAGACCAGGCTACTGGTTCAAACCAAGCCAGTTTATGGGGGAAACGCAATGGCGGTGTGGGTTTCCGAAGATTATCAGCCTCAAGTAGTCACCCTGAGACCACGGGTAGGAGAGCCGGCTGAGCCAGATACCTCACGGAAAGGTGAGATTGTACCCGTTAGCACTGGTGTGGACGACTCAATGATTAAGGGTAAACTCGTGGAGACGGTTAAAGAGGAGATCAAAGGGATAAGGCTTGAAGAAGCTAAGGTTATTGTGACCGGGGGTGGGGGGATTGGTGGCAGCGAAGGCTTCCAGCTACTGCAAGAGCTGGCACAGGTTCTCGGCGGCACCGTAGGGGTAAGCAGAGTCCCCTGTGATGAGGGGTGGATGCCAATCAGCCTGGAAATTGGACAAACTGGTCACATGGTGAGCCCAGACCTCTATATTGCTGTCGGCATTTCTGGTGCCCTGCAGCACCTTGCCGGTTGCTCAGGCTCAAAGTGCATTGTAGCGATAAACAAGGACCCCGAGGCTCATATATTCAAGGAAGCCGATTTCGGGGTTGTTGGCGATTATAGGAAGGCTCTACCCCCATTGATTGAGAAATGCAGGGCTTTACTGGCTATTTAAATGTAGAATATGTTTTCTGTTACAGACAAGACATTTGAGGCTGCAATGAGGAGGAATATATGGATTACAAAACGAAGCTGTATCCCTCAGCCCTTAACCCTTTATTAATCAAACCTGAGCGTCCCCTTCCTGGGGAAGTGGCCATAGTTGGTGCCGGAACTATTGGTCCCGATATTGGTTATTACCTCAAGACAGCATTGCCAGAGATTAAACTTTTCCTGGTAGATATCGTGGAAGAACCTTTAAAGAAGGCAGAGGGCCGCCTTACGGGATATGCAAAAAAAGCGGTCGAGAGACGAAAGATGAAAGAAGATCAGGCCGAAAAGGTCCTTAGAAATATCGTCTATACGACCAACTATTCCGAAATCAGGAATGCGGACTTGGTTATTGAGGCTGCGACTGAAAACATCCCGCTCAAGCAGAAGATCTTTGCGCAGATAGAAGACTTCGTGAATGAGGATACCATTATCACCTCTAACACGAGTTCCATACCTGCTGACCGAATCTTCTTGAAAATGAAGAAACCTCAACGAGCTACCATCACCCACTTCTTTGCGCCGGCATGGCGAAGCCTTCCGGTAGAAGTCATCACATGGGAAAAGGTAAGTCAAGAAGTGGTAGATTATCTCTTGTGGATGTTTGCCACCACAGGCAAGGCCCCCATCGTCACTGACAATGCCATCTGTTTTATGCTGGATCGGGTCTTCGATAACTGGTGCAATGACGCAGCTTACCTCCTGGATATTGCATCTGCCAGCGAGATTGATCATGTAGCTGAAGAATTTGTCGCTGCAGGGCCATTCTTTGTCCTGAACCTGGCGAACGGCAACCCAATTGTTTTCGAAACCAACACGCTCCAGATGGAAGAGGGGGAACATTATCGACCGGCACCGATTTTACTCTCAGTAAAAGAGTGGCAAACCCCGGGACCCGGGACCAAAATAGAGGTGCCAGAGGATGCAAGAAATACTGTTCGGGACCGTCTGTTGGGAGTTCTCTTCTCTCAATCCTTTGATATCATCGATCGTGGGATAGGCATTTTGGAGGACCTTAACTTTGGTTGCCAAGTGGCCTTGGGCTTCCGCAAGGGGCCTATGGATACCATGAGAGATCTGGGTGAGGCGGAAGTTGACCGGATCATAAGAAAGTTTGGGGCGGAAAGACCAGGTTTCCCTGGGCCGCAGAAGACCTACTCTGAATATCAAGATTTCAGGCGTTTTGTAGTGGTAGACGACATAGACGGGGTCAAGATTATCACTATCCGTCGTCCACAGGCGATGAACGCCATCAGTGATGACGTAAATGACGAGATCTTAAAAGTCCTGAAAGAATATTTAGATGATCCAGGAACTAAAGGGTTTGTGATCACGGGATATGGCCTCACTGCCTTCTCAGCGGGAGCAGACATCGGCAAGTTTCCGCAGATGCTTGGCGACAAGGAAGCATCAGCCCAATATGCCCGTGATTGTGCAAAGTTACAATTGTTTATGGATCAGATGGATAAACCAGTGGTTGCAGCTATCAATGGTTTGGCCCTCGGTGGAGGCTTAGAGGTGGCACTTCGCTGTCACAGTATGGTAGCCGTTAAGAATGCAAGGTTCCAATTTCCAGAGATTACCCTTGGAATTTCGCCTGGCATCGGCGGATGTATTGTTCCTTATCGAAAGTGGCCTGGGGGAGCAGATGCCTTCCATGAAATGCTTTGTTTAGCCAAACCGATTGATGCAAAAGAGGCGGCAGATATTGGTATGGTGACAAGGCTGACAAATAACTATTTTGACATGATCCAAGAGGCGGTAAAAGAGGTCAATAATCTCCAGGGTAAGGTCAAGCGGATTCCAGACGACAGGGTCGATATACCTGATGTGAAAGTTCCGGAACAGCCAATGTCTGGCAAGCTGCCTTTGAGCAAGGAGGCCATTTCGATAATAGTGAAGATAATTAAAGAGGGGGCCGCTGCCGATCGTTTCACTGACGCCCTGGAGATTGGCTATCAAGGCTTTGGTGAAATTGCTTGCACTGATGCTGCCAAAGAAGGGATATCCGCCTTCCTTGAGAAAAGACAGCCAGTGTACAAAAAGTAAACCTGAAGTAAGGCTAAATCTTAGTGCCCGGAAGGGTTACGGGTAAGAAGGGAGGAAGAGAAATTGGTTGGCGTTACTGCGTATGGTACTTATGTCCCGTTATTTCGGTTGGACAAGAAGGTCATAGGTGGGAAAGGCGAGAAGGCTATCTGTAACTTCGATGAAGACAGCATAACCATGGCCGTGGAGGCCATTAACAATTGTCTTAAGGGGAAAGATAGAGAGATGGTTGATTCCCTCTATTTCGGCACTACTACCTCGCTGTACAAGGAACATTTAGGTGCTACAACGATCGCTATGGCCTCTGACCTCAAAGAGAATGTATATGCCGCTGAATTTGGTAGTTCACTGAGGGCAGGAACAGCGGCCTTTAAGGCAGGCATCGATGCAGTTAAGGCGGGTTCAGCCAAGAATGTCCTTGTAAGTGCTGCTGACTGTCGGCTAGGACCCCCGGGCTCAGCCTTAGAGAGAAACTTTGGTGATGGCGCGGCTGCCCTACTCATTGGCGATACAGATGTTGCTGTCACCATGGAGGGCACCTACTCGGTCTACAATGAAATAATTGACGTATGGCGGAGTGACGCTGATCGCTTCGTGCACACCTGGGAAGACAGATTTGCCATAGAACAGGGTTACCTACCCTCTATGCATCAGGCAGTTGCTGGGCTAATGGAAAAGTTTCATTACAAACCTTCTGATTTTGCTAAGGTTGTTTTTTATAGTCCTGATGGCAGAAGAAGTACTCAATTAGCACGTGGTCTGGGGTTTGATATCAAAGCACAGTTACAGAACCCGTTGATTGACATTATGGGCAACACTGGTGCTGCCTCAGCGTTAATGTTATTGGTGGCAACCCTTGAGGAAGCGAAAGTTGATGACCTGATTCTGCTCGCCAGTTATGGGAACGGGGCTGATGCCTTTGCCTGCAGAGTAACTGAGAATATCGACAAGATTAGAGGGCAGGGCTTAGGGTTAAACGGGAACCTGGCCTCCAAAAGGGTGATGACTGACTATTTAAAATATCTGAGGTGGCGTGGGATATTGCCTATAGAGAAGACGCCAGGACCTGTTGCAGCCTATTCGGCTGTGGCAGCGAAAAGGGAGTATGATCGGAACATTAGTCTCCATGGTTCCCGATGTAATGCCTGTGGATATATCCAATATCCACCCCAGAGGGTATGTACCCACTGTTATGCCAAGGATCAGATGGAACCATATAGCTTCGTGGGTAAGAAAGGAAAAATATTTACCTACACCCTGGATTATATAACTCCCCGGGCTGAGGTCCCTACAGTGACCGTAGAGGTGGATTTTGAGGGGGGCGGTAGAATCCAGTGCTACATGACTGAAGTGGATGTGGACAGAGTTGAAGTTGGTCTGCCGGTAGAAATGACCTTCCGGAGGTATACGTTGTGGGAAGAGATAGCACTCAGAGAAGGTGTCTATCTTTACTTCTGGGAAGCCAAGCCCTTGAGGGCCTAAGGGAACAAAAAAGCAAGGAGTGACAATTATGGAAGGTATTAAGGACAAAGTGGCCATAGTCGGGATGGGTTGCACCAAATTTGGGGAGCTATGGGATAAGAGTATTGAGGATCTCACCGTAGACTCCTGCTATGAGGCATTTGAGGACGCTGGCATAGACCCCAAGGATATCCAGGCGGCCTGGTATGCGAGCCGTGAGTCAGGGTTTACTGGTGCACACTTGGCCCGAGCCTTGAAGACAAACTACTTACCGATAACCAGGGTCGAAAACTTCTGCTGTGGAGGACAGGATGTCCTGAGAAATGCATGCCTCGGGGTAGCCTCAGGTGTTTATGATCTCGTCTTGGCCTGCGGTGTGGAGAAGACCAAGGATCATCATGGTGGCTTTGGTCTCTTCATCCAGGAGCCATTGGACAGGGGGATGACAGAGTGGGACATACCTCCGGCAAGTCAGTTTGGCCAATATGCAACCAGGTATTTTTACCACTATCGCGACTATTATAAGTGGGATTTTGAAGGCTTCAAGCGAGTATTGGCTATAATCGATGTAAAAAACCACGATAATGGATTGTTAACCCCCAAGGCTCACCTGCACAGGAAGATAACCATTGAGGACGTGCTTACGGCACGCATCATTTCCTGGCCATTTACCTTATACGATGCCTGCGGTATGAGTGATGGCGGAGCCGCTGCCATTGTAACGACGCCCGAAATAGCCAAGACCCTGAGAAAGGATTACATTCTGGTGAAGGCCCAGGCATTGGCAACCGGTGCTGCTCAATCGACAATGCACCCTGAATTTGATTTTGTCCATATTCCAGAAAATGTAGCTGCTGCTAAGGCTGCCTATCAAGAGGCGGAGATAACGAACCCTCGTGAAGAGATAAGTATTGCAGAGCTCCATGATTGTTTCAGCTCTACTGAGCTTATAACCATTGAGGATTTGGAATTCAGTCCTCGGGGTAAGGCCCCAGAAGATGTTATGGCTGGTAGATTCCTTCTTAAAGGTGAACAACCAATTAACACGGATGGTGGCTTGAAGTGTTTTGGTCATCCCCTCTCGGCAAGTGGACTTCGAATGACCTACGAAATCTACAAACAACTACAGGGAAAGGTTGACAATCCTGAAAGGCAGGTGAAGAATCCCAGGCTTGGCCTCATCCATAATGTAGGGGGTAATGTCGGTATCCATGTCAGTGCAGTGACTATCTTTGGACTGCCAGAATAGGAACTCCAGCACCTTAAGCTCCTTCCTTTGGTTGCATAACAGAGGAAAAGCCCGGGGATAATTACCTAAAATTCAGGCAAGGAAAAAGGGTCTTATGACTAGACAAGAGAAGGAATATGAGGTCTTTCTAATAAAGGTTGACGCTAAAAGATGCAATGGATGTGGTCAATGCATAGAATGTTGTCCAGTAGATGTTTTTGAGGCCCGAGATGGCAAACCAATCCCTGTAAGTCCCCAAAATTGCTTAGGGTGTGACACATGCAGAGCAATTTGTGAAAAAGAAGCTATCATTATAACCGAAATATAATCTCTCAACGAAATCTGAAAGTGTAGAGGTAATACATATGTCTGACTCAATTCTAATAATCGGTGGAGGCATTGCTGGTATCAACGCTGCCTTAAATGCTGCCGATTATGGTTGTAAGGTCTATCTGCTTGATGATACACCCAGCATCGGTGGGATGATGGCAAGGCTGGACAAGACCTTCCCTACAAATGACTGCTCCATATGCATTGAATCTCCCCTGATGTATGAGGTTGACAATCATCCCAATATAGAGATCCTCACCAATACTGAAGTTCGAAGGATTAATAAGAGCAATGGTACCTTCAAGGTTCGATTGCTGAAGAAGGCCAAATTTATTGACGAAGAAAAATGCACTGGCTGCGGAGCATGCGTAGAGGCCTGTCCAGTCAGTGTTCTTGATGAACTGGATGGAAAAATCGGTGGAATGAGGAAGTTGATCTACATGGCCTTTCCACAAGCTGTACCAAATGTCAGTGTCATTGACCCACAGTGCCGTTATGGAAAGATGCGGGAGCAAGGTGCTTGTGTAGGGGGGTGTGTTGTAGACTGCAGCCAGTGTCGCGAATGCCCTATTGCCCTTTGTGTCCTGGCGTGTAAGAAAGAAGGAAAAGATGCAGTGGTGCTCTGGCAGGCTGATAAGCGCATGGACGTTGATGTAAAAAGCATTATTGTAGCTACGGGCATAAGGCCCGCGGAGCCAGATACAGGGGTGTATGGCTACGATATTTACGAGAATGTAATCACCAATATTCAGTTTGAACGATTAATGAATGCAGGTGGTCCCACAGCGGGAGAGATTATCAGGCCATCAGATAAGAAACATGCGAAGAAGATCGCCTGGATCCAATGTGTTGGTCGCGGGCTTAAAGAGGGACTGCCATACTGTTCAAAGGTATGTTGTATGATTGCTGCCAAGCAGACGATCATTACGAAGGAACACGATCGCTCTGTGGAGACGGTGATCTTCTATAACGATCTAAAGGCCTATGGTAAAGGGTTCTGGGCCTTCTATCAGAAAGCCATCGAGAACGGAGTACGCTATGTAAAGGCGAGGCCTTTTGATGTGTTTGAAGATCCCGAGACCAAGAATTTGACGGTGAGATACGAGAATCTGGATACAGGTAAGATTGGGGAAGAGGAGGTAGAGCTACTGGTTCTGTCGATGGGCCTTGTGCCGAGCGACCGGAATAAAAGGCTGACAAAAGTGCTGGGGATTGAGCTAGACGAATACGGTTTCTTTAAAGAAAAAGACTCCTTACTGGCGCCTTTGGAGACCAATGCCGAAGGGATCTATCTGTGTGGCGGTGCCACAGGTCCAATCGATATCTCCGAATCGGTCGTCCAGGCGTCAGCAGCGAGCCTGAAAGCAGCATCGAGAAATAATCAGAGGGAGTCAAATGAGTGAGGATATCAGGGTTGGTGTATTTGTCTGTGATTGTGGTTCAAACATTGCTGGTGTTGTGAATGTGCCCGCGGTGGTGGAGTATGCCGCGGGACTCAAAGATGTTGTCTTTGCTGAAGAGGGGAAGTGGTCATGTTCTGTGGACTACTTAGCTCATATGCAGGAATGCATAAAGGAACATAATCTCAATAGGGTGGTTATTGCGTCCTGTACGCCAAGGACCCATGAACCCCTTTTCAGAAGGACGGTAAAGGAGGCAGGAGTAAACCCCTATCTACTTGAATTCGTAAGTATCAGGGAACAGGTTTCCTGGGTTCATAGGGCAGACCCCCTAAGGGCTACGGAAAAGGCAAAAGATCTCGTAAAGATGGGTGTGGCCAAGGTCAGACTCCTTGAAGAAGGAGAAGAAATTAGACTCCCTGTCAAAACAGATTCCTTGGTAATCGGCGGTGGAATGGCTGGCATGACTGCTGCGCTGAGTCTGGCTGATCAAGGCTTTAACGTGAAAATCGTGGAGAGGGAACCGCAACTTGGGGGTCTTCCCAACAAAGTATGGCGCATTTGGAATGATGGCACGGAGATTGATGCGGATGATTTGGTTAAGGCTCGAGCGGAGCCCGTCTACAATCACCCTAATATCAAAGTCTATACGAATGCTGAGATAGAAAACGTTGAGGGCTATATCGGAAACTACAAAGTTACGGTGAAATCCAATGGATCGAGCGAGATATTCGACGCCTCTACAATCATTGTAGCGACCGGAATGCAAGAGATAGAGCCCGTGGGTCAATATGGCTACGGTGATGACCCGCGCGCGGTAACGCAGCTGCAACTGGAGGGGATGCTGAAAGAGAAAAAGATCGATAACGTAAATGACGTAGTAGTAATCAACTGCGTCAATTCCATGAATGAGTCCCGTGGCTGTTGTAATATCGGGTGTGAGGTCTCGGTTAAGAATGCCCTTGGGTTAAAGGAGCTGAAGGGCAGTGCTAATGTTCACATCTTGTATAGGGACCTATGCATGGTAAAAGAGGAACGGGGGCTCGTCGAAAAAGCGAAACGCGCGGGCGTCAAGTTCATACGGTTTCCTGATGACCATTATCCAGAGGTATCAAAGAATAATGGCCAGTTAGCAGTGAAGGTCTACGACGTCCTCCTCGGCAGAGAATTTACCATCCCAGCTGATTTGCTTGTGTTAACTACTGGTTTTGAAGGAGACAGCAGTATAGAGCAGATTAAAGGTCATTTGAAGGTATCTGCAAATGCAGAGGGATTCTTCCAAGAGGCGCATATCAAGCTGGGTCCGCTAGATTTTCCTGCTGATGGTGTCTTTCTCTGTGGGGGTGCCCGATCTCCAAAAAATGTGAAAGAGGCCTGTGAAGAAGCAATGGGAGCAGCAATGAGGGCCTCTATTCCTATGAAGAGAGGGTACATTGAGGCGGAAGGAATTGTTGCAGAGATAGACCTAAATAAGTGCACTGGTAGTCAAAGCAGGAAGAAGTGCGGCCTCTGCATTGAAAATTGCCCTTATAACGCTATACAGTGGATGGATGATAAACCCAATGTGATCAAGGCGTTGTGTAAGGGATGTGGTCTGTGTGCGGCAGACTGTCCCACAAATGCCATAACTATTATCCATTTCTCGGACGAGCAGATCTATGCCCAGATAGAAGCTGCCCTGGAGGAAAAGCCTGAGGAAAAAATCATTGGTTTCGTTTGTCACTGGTGCTTTTTGGGCGCAGTGGATATGGCCGGCGTCAGCAGGCTTCAATATCCGCCTAATGCACGATTGATAAGGGTCATGTGTTCAGCACGAGTTGCTTCTAAATTTGTGCTTCGTGCCTTTGAACTCGGGGCCGCCGGGGTCTTAGTAGGAGGATGCGAATTTCCAACATGCCATTACATTGTCGGTAATTATAAAGCCGAAACACGGATGGAACGGCTCAAGAAGAAGTTGCTTAAGGAAGGATATGATCCGGATAGACTTTGGGTCATATGGTGTTCAGCAGCAGATGGGCCGAAGTTCGCAAATACGATGAGAGAGATGCACAAACAACTTAACCTTGTGTGAAGGGCCATGGAATTAGCAACAACAGAGACGGAGACAAGCAAGATCGCTCTAGGAGACAAAATTTATGATGTATCGATGTTTAGGGCCTGCGAACAGTGCGGGCGTTGTAGCTCTGCGTGCCCGTTGACCGGTGTAGATGGCTTCAATATCCGTCGTATTATAAGACACATAGAGCTTGATTTAATAAATGAAGTTGCTGACTCCCCTCTGCCGTGGTTTTGCACCACGTGTGGCAGGTGTGAAGAGGCGTGCCCCAACGGTATTGAAATCCTGGACATTATACGGATCCTGCGCCAGTTGTCTTCTCCGGAATGGGTCCCAGAGGGAATCCCTTGTGTGCTTGCCTGTCCAGTGAATTTAAATATACCCGGCTACTTGAGGCTCATTGCGGAGGGAAGGATTAATGAGGCCTATGCCTTGATTCGGGAAAAGGTCCCGTTTCCAGGTATCTTGGGTCGTGCCTGCACCCATCCGTGTGAAGATGCATGTAGGCGCGTGGATGTCTTCAACCAGCCCATTGCAATATGCGCGCTCAAGCGTTATGTGGCGGATAACCAAGACGGTGTACCAGAGCAGGTATCAAGGATAGAAAAGGATACTGGCCATAAGGTGGCCATCGTTGGGGCCGGTCCTGCCGGTTTGACAGCGGCGTTTTATCTGAGAAAGAAGGGCCATCAGGTCACTGTTTTTGAAGAACGATCAGAACCAGGTGGAATGATGCGTTATGGCATCCCGGCCTACCGTTTACCCCAGGAAATTGTCGAGAAGGAAATCAAGCAGATATTTGATCTCGGAATTCAATTGCAACCAGAAACGAAATTGGGCAGAGATTTTGATTTAAACCAGTTAAAATCAGATGGGTATGAAGCCGTGTTTCTAGCAGTCGGGGCTCAGGGAAGTCGAAAGATAGACCTGGAAGGGGCAGATCTGAATGACGTTTTCTGGGGTGTCGATTTTCTGTGTGACGTAAGAGAAGGGAAAGAGGTTCCGGTTAAAGACAGGGTACTGGTGGTTGGAGGGGGTAATGTGGCCATTGATGTATCACTCACCACATTACGTCTTGGGGCCAAAGAAGTAACAATGGCTTGCCTGGAAAGCAGGGAAGAGATGCCAGCCAACCCGTGGGAAATCGAACAGGCCGTCGAAGAAGGGGTCAAATTGATGCCTTCCTGGGGTCCTTCAAGAATAATGGGAACAAATGGGAAGGTTTCAGGAATAGAGCTGGTCCGATGCACCTCGGTCTTTGACAGCGAGGGTAATTTTTGCCCCAGCTTTGACAGTGCCACCAAAGAGATAGTGGAGGTTGATCAGGTTATACTGGCCATAGGTCAAACCGCGGATCTTTCTTTTGTTGATATTCAAGGGTTGTTGAAGGTTGATAAGGGTCTGATTGTGGTTGACCAAGATACACAGGAAACAGACATGCGCGGTGTCTTTGCCGGTGGTGATGTAACTAAGGCCCCTGGTACCATTATAGATGCAATTGCCGCTGGCCGAAGGGCTGCCAGCTCTATTGATAAATTTTTAGGCGGAGACGGTAATATAGACGAGACCTTCGTGGAAATGCCGCCTGAAGAACCTGCAACAGGAAGAAGGGACAGAGGATTTGCGGACCTGAAGCGAGAGGACGTACCGAAACTCCCTGTTGAAGAACGACACACGAACTTTGCCGAAGTTGACCTCTGCCTTGGTGAAGAGCAAGCAATCAGGGAAGCAAAACGCTGTCTGCAATGTGATTTGGAATTGGCTATTAGTCAACATCATAAGTTGTAATGGTTACCCCCTTATCTCGGTCTCAAAAGTTTACCATTCCAGGTGGAAGATCCCTTGTT
>JAFDHG010000008.1 GCA_019308925.1 Deltaproteobacteria bacterium | reverse complement strand
GCCAGGTGTCATCTTTCTCGACCATATAAACAGAGGTAACCCCACCCCTCATCTGGGCCAGATCGAGAGCACTAACCCCTGTGGGGAACAACCCCTCCTCCCCTATGAGGGCTGCAATTTGGGCTCCATAAATCTGGCAAAGATGACCCAAAATGGCCCAGAGGGTCATGAAATAGATTGGGATAGACTCAGGCGTACGGTACGCCTCGCGGTCCGCTTCCTCGATGATGTCATCGAGATAAATCACTATCCTCTTCCACAGATCGAGAAGCTCAGCCGGGGCAACCGCAAGATCGGCCTGGGGGTGATGGGGTTTGCCCACTTCCTCATCCTCATGGAGGTATCTTATGATTCTGAGGAGGGAATTCGCCTGGGGGAGGAGGTGATGGGGTTCATCCAAGAGGTTGGACATGAGGCCTCCCTGGAATTGGCCAAGAGTCGTGGTCCCTTTCCGAATTTTCCCGGGAGCCGCTACGATCAGGAGGGGAAACCACCCTTGAGAAACGCCACCGTAACCACCATCGCCCCTACAGGGACCCTCAGCATTATCGCCGGTTGTTCCTCAGGGATAGAGCCACTGTTTGCCCTCAGCTATACCAGGAGGGCCTTGGAGGATGTGGAGCTCTTTGAGATTGACCCGCTCTTTTTGCGCCTGGCCAAAGAGATAGGGTTTTGGCGTCCTGAACTGGAGGATACCCTACGACAGACCGGCCTTTTGCAGGCAGAAAAGGAGATACCCCCTTGGGTGCGGCGGCTCTTCGTCACTGCCTTCGATATCCCTCCTTCCCGACATGTCCAGACGCAGGCCGCCTTTCAGCGGCACACCGACAACGCCGTCTCAAAGACCATAAACTTCCCCTCCCACGCTACTAAGGCCGATGTCCAAGAGGCCTTCCTCATGGCCTATCAAATGGGTTGCAAGGGGGTTACCATCTACCGGAGTGGTACCAGGGCGGGACAGGTCCTCACCTGTGGCTTGAATCAGCTTTGTTAGCTAACTATGAAAATCCAATTTATTCCCCTCCCCCCTTTGATGGGGGAGGGGAAGGATTTGAGTAAGGTTGTTTTCTGAGTAATTTGGAGAAGGTCTGGGGATTTATAATTAAAGCACCCCAGGGAATTTCTTCTTATATGCCAAGATGATGATCTCCACGGTCCCATCCAGATTGATATTGGTGGTGTTGATCACCAGATCATAGTGCCGGTGGTCAGTGATATCTTGGTCGTAGTGTCTTTTGATGAAATTTCTCTGTTCCCGGTCCCATTTATCCAAGAGCTTGATGGTTTCCTTCTCTTTAAAACCGTACTTCTGGGCTGCAAACCGCGCACGTATCTCTGGTTCACCCACCAGGCGGACCCGCAGGGCATCTTGGGGGGAAAGGATGAAATTGGCCCCCCTGCCCACGATGATACTCCCTCCAGCTTTACTCAAACTTTTAATGAAACGTTTTAAATGTTGTACATATTCGTCTTGAGAGACCTCATGGTCCCGGCGAAAGACGTTGGCGAACTCCTGAAAGGTGTTTCTGTCTCTTTCATCCAAGAAGTCCAGATGCCTTTCGTCCGCCCCCAGAGTATCAGCAATCTCCTTGATGATGTTTTTGTCATAATAGGGCCACCCTAATTTTTTGGACAATCGCTCGGCCACTGACAGCCCTCCAGCCCCCCGTTGTCTGGATATAAGGATGAGGGGCCTTATCTTCTTCTTCCGCTCCAGCTTATCCTTCTCTTTAATGAACCACTCTTTTATGTGTGACTCTATGATCACCTGTAGATTGGGATTTCTGATCCTCATTGAACACCTCTTCCTTCACCATTTCTTTGTGAGTCTCCTATGCTATGACAGGCAAGAGTAATATGTCAACCTCCTATCACCTCTCACACTCCCTTATCAGATCCTCCAGTTGTCTCTTCTCATCCTCATCCTGATAGTATCTCCAGGCCTTGCGGAAGTGGAAGAGCGCGGTCTCCCTTTCCCCCTTCTCTTTAAAATAAAGGCCAAAGTTTTTATGCGCCGGACCAAGGAGCCCCTTCATGCTGTATATCACGCCTAGGTTGTGATAGATCTCCACCTTCTGAGGATCTAACTCCAGCACCCGGCGGTAGAGGGAGAGGGACTGGTCCCATCTGCCTTCCTCCTGATGCCCTTGGGCCAAGTAATAGAGGATGGTAGTATCGTGGGGAAAGGAATTCAGGGTCGACTGCAAGGTCTGCAGGGCCCTGCCGACCTCTTTCGCCTGGAAATAGGCAATGCCCAGTTCTCGCATGATGTATCCATTCTTCGGTGAGGCCTTCAGTGCCGCAACCAAGATGGGGATGGCTTCTTTTGCCCTCCCTGCCATGACATATGAGACGCCCAGACCGTAGAGCGTGTTTACATCCCCAGGTCTTTCCCGCAGCAGGGAGGAGAAACGGTCGATGCCTGCCACCGCACCCCTCTCTTTTATAAAAAGCCTTATTTGGATCTTCTTTAGATCCCCGGCTGCTGCTGGGTGTGGTGAAGGGGGTTTAGGGGCACTCAAGAAGATGTCCGAAAGGTAGGTGATCCGGAAATCAACCCCAGGATGGGTGGAGAGGTAGGTAGGGATGTTGGGTGAGACATACCTCTGCCAACGATAGATCTTTTTGAGAAATATCACCATGGCCCGCGGATCGTACCCCGCACCCATCATGTACGTAGTCCCTTTTTGATCCGCCTCCACCTCGTTCTCCCTGGTATACTTGAGCATCAAGGATTGGGCCATGGCCATAGCGCTGGTGGCCAAGGCACCAGTACCTTTGGCGTCTTGCGAGAGGAAGGCCCCTGCGATGATGGCCGCCAGAGTGGCAAGGGAGATGCGCTTGGCCCTCTCCATCGCCTTGGCGATATGCCTCAGCACAGAGTGGCCGATCTCATGGCCGATGACCCCGGCCAACTCGTCCTCCTCGTCCACCAACCTGATTAGCCCGCTGCTGACGAAGATATGACCTCCAGGGATGGCAAAGGCGTTGGGTTCTCTCTCTTTGATGACGTAGAAGTGATAGGGGAACCGGTGGTCTCGGGCCTCCTCTAAGAGGCGCCTGCCGATCTTGTCCACATATCCCCTGGTGAGGGGGTCGTCAATGACCTCCAAATTTTGTTGGAGTTGTTGGGCCAGCTTGTCCCCCAGCTCCTTTTCTTCTTCTACGCTCATATAGGCCATCCCCGGGGTGGGAAGGCAGGCAATAACAAGGAGGCAGAAGGCCAATATCAAGCTGACGCATCCAAAGGGAAAAAAGGGGATTGCCCGACAGTTCATGGATGTCTATTCCTCGTCCAATTTGAAGAGTTTCTTCACCACGTCCACATATAACTCCCCTTCGGAGTCCTGACCTGTCTTCTTCAGTAGGGTGATGGGGTCGTGAAGGATCTTTTTGACGATAGCAGCGGTGAGGGCCTCCAGGGCCTTTCTCTCTTTTTCTGAGATCTGGGGGAAGGAGGAAAGGGTCTTCCCCAACTCCCTCCTCCTTATCTCCTCAATTTTCTCCTTTAACGAGACGATGGTTGGGACCACATCCAGGGATTGATACCAGCAGCAGAATTTCTCCACCTCCGTGGTCACGATCTCTTCGGCCCTTTGAGCCTCTTGTTGGCGATCCTTGATGTTCGCCTCAGCCACCTCCTGCAGGTCATCGATGTCATAGAGGTAGACGTTATCGATGGAGTTCACCTGCGGGTCGATGTCCCTGGGCACGGCGATATCGATGAAAAAAAGGGGTCTATTCTTCCTCTCCCTGATGATCTTGGAGACCTCTTCCTTCTGCAAGATATAGTCCGGCGAACCTGTGGAACTAATGACGATGTCCACCCGCAAGAGGGAGTTGGGGAACTCTGGAAAGGGGATTGCGTCACCGTGGAACCTTTCAGCCAATTCCATGGCCCTCTCCCAGGTCCGGTTGGCCACGATGACCCTCTTTACACCCCCTCGGGCCAGGTGTTGGGCGGCCAGTTCGCACATCTCCCCCGCCCCGATGATCAAGACCTCTCTCCCCTCCAGGTGGCCAAAGATCTTTTTAGTCAACTCCACGGCGACAAAGCTTACCGATACCGCCCGGTTCCCGAGGCTGGTCTCGGTCCTCACCCTCTTGGCCACGGAGAAGGCCCTATGAAGCAACTTGTTCAACAGGGTACCGGTGGTCCTGGCGGCGTGGGCCATTCGATAGGCCTCCTTTATCTGTCCCAATATCTGGGGTTCACCCACCACCATGGAGTCGAGGCTAGAGGCCACCCGAAAGATGTGTCTTACCACCTCCTCGCCTTGGAGGACATAGAGGGCGCCCTCGAACTCCGACAGGGGGAGATGGTGCTGATGGGCAAGAAATCCCTTGATCTCCTTGACCCCCCGCTCCGGAGCCCTGGTCGCTGCATAGATCTCCACGCGGTTGCAGGTGGAAAGGATCAACCCCTCGGCAAGGCTGAAAAGATCCTGAAGCGCCTTCAGGTATCGATCCAGGCCCTCCTCGGGAAAGGAGATCCTCTCCCTGATCTCCAGGGGGGCCGTACGGTAGTTGGCTCCGACCAGTATGACCTCCCTCATAGATCACCTAAACCACTCGGCATAGGTATGAAGCCCCTCCAGCAGGAGGTTGACCCCCAGAAAGGTGAACAGGACTGCCCCGAACCCCACAATGGACATGATGGCCGCCTTTTTCCTCCTCCACCCCATTGTCAGCCGTTGATGTAAGAGGGCGGCGTACAGCAGCCAGGTGATCAAGGACCAGGTCTCTTTGGGGTCCCAACTCCAGTACGATCCCCAGGCGTACTCCGCCCACACCGCACCGGTGATAATCCCTATGGTGAGCAGGGGGAAGCCGATGGTCAGAGACCGGTAGTTGATCTCATCGAGGACCTCCAAAGAGGGAAGCCGTTGAGAGAGGGCCCCTGCCCGCTTGGACTTGACGAGTCTCTCCTGAATGAGATAGATCACCCCCGCACAGAAGGCAAGGGCGAAGATGGCATCTCCTAGAAAGGCGAAGGTGACGTGGATGGGGAGCCAGTAACTCCTGAGGGAGGGGGGCAAGGAAAGGATTTCCTTTGGAAGGATGGCGGCCCAGATGACCATTAGCAAGGCAAGGGGGGAGATGAAAGACCCCAGCACGTCTACCCTGTATCGATGACGCAACAGCAAAAAGAAGCCGATAATGGCCCAGGCGAAAAAGGAGAGGGATTCATGGAGGTTGACCACAGGAGTATGGCCTGCCTCGCTATATCTCATCACGAGGGTAAGGCAATGGGAGATAAACCCAAGACCCAGAAGGAACCTCCCAGCCCAAGCCGCCCTCTCTTTGGAGAACAGGAGGTAGATGAGATAGGAGATGGTGCCAAGGAGGTAAAAGACCAGGGTGATATTAAAGAAAAAAAGATTCATAACTTTGTGCCGTATAACTAATTTTTATCATATACCTTTCTCCTTTTTCAATACCAATAGTGAATAGAAAGGCTACCAGTTCTTGGTAAGCCGGTGAAAGCTCCAGTTCATGGGGAGGTAGAAGAGGGGGTGGATGCGAGGGGGTTTGATGATCCTTTGAAAGATGGACCTTAAGGAAAAGGTCTCCTTCCATATCCACCGCATCCCTTTTTCCAGCTCCTCCACGCCCATCAAGAGGGGTTGATAGACGGCGTTCAAGGAGTCGTATTTCTGCCAATCTTTGGTCAGGAACCTACCCTCCCTTTCCAGCCGCTCAAATGACTCCGTGCCGGGATATGGTGTCATGATGAAGGCCAAGGACCAGTCAAGCCTATTCTCCACGACGAAATCGAGGGTCCTCTGGAATACCCCTGGGTCGTCGTCGTCCAGGCCCACAACAAAGGTCCCCATGATCCCGATCCCATATCCATGGATCTTTCTGACCGCCTCCCTGTATTTATGGGGCTTATTAAACCCCTTTTTCATGATCTCCAGGTTCTTGGGAGAGAGGGATTCAAAGCCGATGTTGACGGCGGTGCAGCCACTGGCGGCAAAGAGCTGGAGGAGTTCATCATCGTCGGCGATGGAGACCGGGGCATGTCCCCACCACAGCAGGTCGTAGTCCTTCAATAGTGAGAGCAACTCGATGGCAAATTTCCTGTCTGAGACCACATTGTTATCGATGATATACAAAAGCCTCCTCTTTAAAAAATATGGTAAGTCTCTGCTTATGAAGGAGAGGATCCTCTTGGCCCAAGGGGCCATGACCGGCCCCGCTCCGAACATGGCCTCTAGCTCCTTAGCGATCTCCTTTAGGGGGCGGTTTCGATATTGGTTGCCGAAGAAACGGGATACCTGGCAAAAATCGCACCGGTGGGGACAGCCACGGGTCGTCTCGAGGAGTTTCAGGGGAAAATAGAAGCGAGGGTTCAACAGCTCTCTCCTGGGCAGGGGGATCTCATCACCCCTTACCCACCCATCGGCTCGGTATACCCTCTTTAATCTGCCACAGCAGAAGTCCTCCAGGAGCTGAGGCCAGGTGACCTCTGCCTCACCGATCACCACCGCGTCCACATGCTCCAGGGCCTCTTGGGGTAGTATGCTGGCGTGGACACCACCCATCACCACCGTTACCCCTCTCTTGCGAAACTCCTCCGCGATCTGATAGGCCCTGGGGGCCACCGGCGTCTGAGCCGATATCCCCACCAGGTCGACCTTTTCATTGAAGTTTACGGGTTCATAGGCCTCGTCCACGATCCTCACCTCGGCATCCGGGGGGGTCACAGCGGCCACATAGGGGAGGTTCAAGAAGCCAAGTCGGAAGAGAAAGGCCTCCTCCTTTTTCCTCTCCCGCTCTGGTGCGACAAGGAGGATCTTCATAGATGTCCTGATCTCCTGGAATCTTTTGAAGACTAATTATATCTTGGAACCGAGGGGAAATTCAATGGAAAAAGAGATTGTGGCTGAATCCTTACCTTGCGTGTTGCCTATTCATTTTTGTATTACCCGCAAAGTTGATATGTCTATTTCATTGCCCTTTTTAGTACTGTGATAATACCACTGTTTGTTTTCAACAGAATATACTAAATTCCATTTGTAGCTCCACGGAAGCCTACGTTCTTTGCCCTTAAGATCGGTTACGTAAAACGTGCATCCCTCTTCAGGTTTAATCTGCATTCGGTTTCCTACAGGACTATAAATTATACCATTGTAACCTTTACTCCATTCATCAGGATCTAGTCCAATATCAGTAAACCTGTAATCACCCCAACTTCTTGGGTATCTACCCCTTTTCTTATAAAATCCCTCTATTAAATCTATCATACCCGTGCTTATTTCTTTAAAAGTAGACCCTAAGCTCGTAAGAGGTTTTTTCGGAGCTGGAGGTTTCGGAGGTATAGGAACTGGCGGTTCTGGAGCTGGAGGTTTAGGAGGTTTTGGAGTCGGAGGTACGGGAGCTGGAGGTTTCGGAACTGGGTGTGAGGTAGTTGGCAAGAAATGCATTGAACATGCCACTACTGGGTAGTAGGAATCAACAAGTTCTGCTGGAATCAATACATATTCCCCTCCCAATGGGCAGTTGGGTTCACTCTGCAGGTATCCTTCAGTTACCAGTTGCTTTAGGTTTTTTAGCTCGGTATTGGGATTATCATTGCAATACTGCACAATTATTTTTTGCAGAGCATCCCTGTTTACATGACATTGAGTTGAACGTGCCTTCTTGATGTAGTTCACATATGCTGGAAGCGCCACAGAGGCCAAAAGGCCTACAATGGCTATAACCATAAGGATCTCTATCAAGGTAAATCCTTTAAGATTGCCTTTAAATATTTTCATTTTATTACCTCAGGAATAGGATATTTCTTGCTCACACGGATTTCCTTGACGCCATGGAGTTCTGGATTGGGACAGCTCACCACTGTGTCTCCTTTTATCTTCTTCACCACATAGGGCTTCTTGCTGACAGGACAAACCATATCTCTGCCAGGCAACTTGCCTTCTTGCAGCAGCTTGGATATGTGCCAGAGGTTTTTGATGCACTGGTCAGTCTGTGCATCTGTTGAATATGTGCCGTGTCTGAGGGGCTTACCCTCTTTAAAGGCGGAAATTAGTTTAGGTGATTGTATGGCGATTATTGAAATACATGCCAGGAAAATGATCCATTGAAGCACCAGTCGCGCCCTGCTTTTCCTTTTACGTTTTATTGGCGGTGGTTCTGCCTTCTCAGGTACGTACTGCTCTGCAAGCTCGATCATACAACTGCTGCAGTAATCAGCGTCCTGTTCATCCTCGCTGAGCGGTTTCCCACACCTTTTGCAAACTGCACCCAAAAATTTTTCATCAGCCACCTTTGTCTTCTCCTTTGTTGCAGTTTTCAAGGGCATTTTTCACCCTCAACAATAATATATCCTTCTGGGTTGGCTTCTTGATATAGTCCATTGCTCCAAGTTCCAGTCCCCTTTTCGCATCTTCCGGATCTGTCCTGGATGTCAAAAATATCACCGGGGCTTCTATCCCTTTTTGACTCTTCATCTCCAGTAATTTAAAGCCATCCAGGTTGGGCATGTTAACATCCGAAATGATCAGATCAAATTTATGTCTGCCCAATTGAAGGAGGGCATCAATGCCATCTTCTGCAAGGACTACGGTATAGCCATGGTTTTCCAGGAAGCGAGCTATCAATCTTTGAGAATCCTTATCGTCCTCCACAACGAGGATCGATATCTTATCTTTTATCTTCTTCTCGGTGACAGGCATTCGGTGGTCTTCTTTTTTAGGTCTCTTTTGTTCGAATGCCAACTCTTCCACCAGCACCGTTTCATAAACGTCCTTTGGAGAGAAAAGGAGCTCTTTTACTTTTTCTACAGCATGGTAGCTAACAAGAAAATCTCCCCTATCTCTGATAAAGTTTCTTATCTCAGAAATAGGCACGCCTGAGCGAACCATTTCAGAGATTTCAGGGTCAAATTTTATTATTTCATATATCCCTTCTCGTCCATGGTAGCCGGTGTTGTTACATTTCGGACATCCGACAGGATGCGCGACCTGGGATGGGATCTCATCAGTAAATGGCGAAATCATATCAATCTCTTCCTGAGAGATCTGGATTATCTTCTTACAATGCGGACAAAGCCTTTTCAGCAATCTCTGGGCTACAACACCGATGAGGGGATCTGCCATTGTACCCCGATCAATGCCCAGTCTTTCAAGACGGAAAATTGCAGTGGTAGCATTGGATGTATGCAAAGTAGTGACGGTCAGATGGCCTGTGCTGGCAAAGTCCATTGCCATTTTAGCAGAATATTGATCCCTGATCTCTCCCAAGAACAATATGTCAGGATCCTGCCTCACAGCTGATTTGAGAAGTGATTCAAAGGTAACCCCGGCCTTTTCATTCACCTGTTGCTGATTGGCAAATGGTATATAGTATTCCACAGGGTCTTCTGCGGATATCAGGCTTCGTGTTTTACAATCTATATGGAATAGGAAACTGTAAATGGTTGTAGTCTTTCCTGACCCTGTGGGCCCTACGATCAGGATGACTCCATGGGTTCGTTTGGCAAAATCAATCATGGTGTTGACCTGTTTATCTGCCATACCGAGTTCTTTCAGGTCTTTTGGTTTGGCGCTCGGTTCCAGTAATCGAATAATAAGGCTTTCACCATTAGGTGTGGAAGTGGTAGCCAGTCTTAACTTGAAGGTCTTGTTGTTTATGGTTGCTGCAAAAGATCCGTCCTGAGGCTTCCTTTTCTCAGCCAAATCAAGGCCTCCCAGTACCTTGAGCCGGGATATGAGTTTAACGCCTGTGTTCTTTTTCAGGGCAAAAGAATCCCTCAAATCCCCGTCAATCCGAAAGCGGACAACAGTTTCGGTCTCCTTGGGTTCTATGTGGATGTCGCTGGCCCTTTCCAATACGGCTTTATTGATCATGGTGTTGGCAATATAGACAATAGGGTGTTTTTCAATTTCCTTTTTTGACATCTGTTTGATCAACTCGCTGGTAGGCCCCTCAATTTTTTGTGTGTCTTCAGCTATGGCGACCCTTTTGGCCGGTGTCTCCCCGCCAAGGTCTGCTCCATATTTAAATAATAATTCAATATGTTCAGGTTCGGTTATTGTGAGTTTGAAAGTTTGATCCTTCCCTGTAAGTTTGTTTAAACTATCCAGGAGTTCCAAGTTAAAGGGATTGCTCAGTGCAAAGGTATTCCCTTCACCCCCATCGCTCAATGCAACAACGAGGTTTGTCCTGCAAAATGGTATCGGAAGCACTCCTAATTGAACATCATAAGGGTTGATTTGGGAGATATAAGGTAGTTTTAAAAAATCAGCGATATATTTAGCCATCTGGCTGTTTGTGATCCCTAGGTAACGAACGATTAAATAAATTTGAGAAGGCGAAATAGCAGAAAATTTAACCCTCTTTTCAGACTCAAGATCTAACTGATCGAACAGAAATTCCTTGAATTGGAGAAAATAGGATGGCTGCATCCCTTCCTCAGATGGGA
The DNA here is from genome assembly GCA_019308925.1 of Deltaproteobacteria bacterium. Classification (NCBI taxonomy): domain Bacteria; kingdom Pseudomonadati; phylum Myxococcota; class Myxococcia; species Deltaproteobacteria bacterium. Next base: position 39,975 of record JAFDHG010000008.1, on the reverse strand, counting down.
CAGCATCTTTGTGCAGTTCCTTCCATTGGGTATTCGTCTTTAGATGTGTACGAGCCTTGTGAATAAGGATTTCTTTTTGAATAGGTTTCACAAGGTAGTCAACAGCGCCAACGGAAAAAGCCCTGGCCTTGTCCTGTTCTTCTCCCAGGGCGGTTATAAATATCACGGGGATGTAGGCAGTTTCGCTGTTTTTTTGCAGTCTTGAACAAACCTCGTAGCCATCCATTCTTGGCATCATAACATCAAGCAGAATAAGATCAGGTTTGTTGGTTTTAACAATTTCTAGCCCTTTGAGGCCGCTGTCGGCACAAATCACATTATAGCCGTTGCTCGTCAGGAGTCGTTCCATCAGCCTCAGCTGATCATGATTGTTGTCAATGACCAAAATTAAGGGCTTTACGGTACTATTCATAGACTACCTCAACACGCTCAAGGTAGTGTAAGAGTTCGTCAACCCACCTTCGCGTTTCTTCGGTATTTTTTGTCTTTGCGGCATCTTCAAGTGATCGGCCTATCTCGGTGATGGCGTCAAATCCATATCCCCCACCAGACCCTTTCATACTATGGCCCAAAATTCGAATAGTTTCATAATCACCTTTAGTCAGGGCTTCCTGCAATGTTTTTACATCATTACGCCTGTTTTCAAGAAATCCGGGTATAAGATCCTCGATCTCGGGATCCACATGGACAATTATTTTTTTCTGATTCGCGCTGTTATCCTGTGTCATGGTTATACGCTCCTTGTCCGGTTAAGCCGGGACCCAAGTTTATAACTTGTGTGCTAAATCTATTTGATTTCTCTTGTTACTACCCGATTACGTCCCTCCTGTTTTGCCTGATAGAGCGCTTTGTCGGCCTCAGCGACAAGTACGTTAGGTACTAAATTATAGTCTGGGATAGTAGATGTTACTCCTAAACTAACGGTAACTGTTTTACTGACCGATGACCTTCTGTGTTCAATCCCCAGGGCTTCCACATTTGAGTGCATAGCTTCTGCCACGTGGGCAGCCCCCTTTATCTCTGTTTCAGGCAAGATAGCCACAAATTCCTCACCGCCATATCGTGCAAGAAAGTCTCTAGGCCTTTTCAATGTATGGCTCAAAGCCTTTACAACCTGTTTAAGACAGTCATCGCCACATTGATGTCCATAGGTATCATTATAAGCCTTGAAAAAGTCTATATCAATCATGATCAGCGACAGTGGCTTATTATTTCGTGCCCCACTCCTCCACTCCTTATTGAGAAAATTTTCAAAATAACGACGGTTGGCGACACCAGTCAATCCATCAAGATAGGAAAGACGCTCCAATTTTTGGTTGGCCTCAGCAAGCTTTTGTGTCATCTCGAGTAATTCTTGCTCATGGGCCTTGCGCCGGTCTGTCTCGTGTTTTAGTTTCAAGACTGAGCGAATCCTTGCGAGAAGTTCTATCTTGTTTATCGGTTTGGTGACATAATCTACAGCCCCTGCGTCAAAAGCCGATTCCAAGTGAACCGCCTCTGTTTCTGCCGTGACCATTATAATCGGGATGTCCTGAAGATGGTCATTCTCCTTGATCAGACGGCATGCCTCTATACCATCTATATCAGGCATTACAATATCCATCAGGATAAGATCAACCCCACCATCCTTTTTAGAACCGTCCATATCCAAATAATTCAAGGCATCAATAGGTGATCCTGCAAGGAGAATATCTGTATGCCCAGCGGCCTTCAGGATAGATTCAAGGAGTAATAGCTGATCCTGTGAGTCATCAACGATAAGTATGCTCATAAATTATCCCCTACTTGCTAACCCTTATTGGCATATTTAGAAACTGCCTCCATCAGCTTTGCCTTCCTTATCGGCTTTGTCAAGTGATCAGTGCATCCTGCGTCAAGACTCTTTTGAATATCTTCTTTCATGGCATGGGCGGTAAGGGCAATAATCGGTGTCTCCTTTCTCCCATTTTCCCGCTCCCACTTCCTTATTTCACGGGTGGCAGTATAACCATCCATTACCGGCATCTGTACATCCATAAGCACAAGATTGTATTTCCCTGACTTGAACTTTTCAACAGCGATCGCGCCGTTTTCGGCTATGTCTATATGATCTTGAGGCCTCTTGAAATAGGATTGGATAAGCAGACGGTTGTCCGCGGAATCCTCAACAAGCAGGACGTTCAGGAAGCGGATTTTAGCGAAGTCGGCGGGCTTTACCCCGGGAATTTTGCCAACAACAGGTTTCATTTTGCGGCCCAATATGTCAGCAATAGCATCCAGCAGTTCTGCCTTTTTCACGGGTTTTACCAAATAAAACGTTATGTCAAGTTCCTTGCATCGGGCAAGATCGCCGCTCCTGTTATCTGAAGTGAGCATCATAATGGCCGTGTTCTTAATGTCCTCCATACTTTCTTTTATGTGTCGTGCCAGCTCGAATCCGTCCATGCCCGGCATACGACAGTCAATTATTGCCAGTTGATATGGATTGGCTGCCTTCATGGCACGCTTGAATTCTGCAAATCCATGCTCGCCGCTGTCCGCCTCTGTTACCATGGCACCTAATCTGGAAAGTGTATTTCCCAATACCATGCGATTCGTGTCGTTGTCATCGACTATAAGTACCTTAAGTCCTTTTATGTCCACTGGAATTTTCTCCATACGTTCTTTTGGTTCGGTCTGAATCGCAAACTTTGCAGTAAATGAAAAGGTGCTCCCCTGACCCGGTTTGCTTTCCACCATTATATGTCCACCCATGAGTTCCACCAGTTGTTTTGAGATGGCCAGACCGAGTCCCGTCCCACCATACCTACGGGTTGTGGAAGAGTCAGCTTGCGTGAAACTGTCAAAAATAGTCTCTATTTTTTCCGGGGGTAAACCGATCCCGGTGTCAGTTACTAAAAATAATAATTCAGCTTCTGCGTCTTCTGACTTCTGACTTCTGTCTCCTGTCTCCTGTCTTTTGACCTGAATGAGCACCTCACCCTTTTCGGTGAACTTGATGGCATTTCCGACAAGGTTTATCAGTATCTGACGCAGGCGGACCGGGTCACCCAGGAGTGCGGTCGGGACATCCGGCATAACATTATAAATCAGCTCCAGACCCTTTTCATGGGCGCGAATGGCCATCACTTCGCATATCTTCTCAATCATATCGCTAAGGTCAAAGTCGGTTGTTTCAAGATGAATCTGGCCCGCTTCCACCTTGGAAATGTCAAGGATGTCGTTGATGACGTTTAAAAGGTTTTCCCCGGCTGACTGGAAGATCTGGACATATTGCTGCTGCTCAGGTGTCAAAGGGGTCTCACACAGCAGATCGGCCATTCCGATAATTGCATTCATTGGTGTTCGAATCTCGTGGCTCATGCTGGCAAGAAATTCAGTCTTAGCCTTAGTGGCTACCTCGGCTTCCTCTTTGGCCTTTTCCAGAGCTATCTCAGCCATCTTTTGAGCTGTATAATCGGTGACTATCTCTATTGCGGCAATAAGACGACCGTCTTGATTATAGAAGGGAAAGGCCGTATTGTAACGCCACATCTCTCGACCATCCTTATCATAGGATTTCATAATTGCCTTGTGTGTCTTTTTATCCTTAAAGACCTTAATTACAGGACAATCTTCACACACATTGTCTCTCTTTTTAAAAAAGCGGTAGCACGGTTCCGTGAACATCTCCGGCCTGTCACCAAACAAGTCCTTGGCCGTTTGGTTGGCGTAAATGGTTTTCATCTCCGGAGTGATAATCACAATTGTATCCTGGATAGAAGATAAAATTTGTGCCTGCTTATACAGTGCCTCCTCCGCCCGCTTGCGATTCAATGCTTCAACAAAGGCAACGGATAGGGTTTCTACGGCTTGCTGATCATCCAGATCATAGCCCGATTCTTTGTTGGCCAGACCGATCATGCCGATAGTCTTACCCGCATGTTTCAATGGAACGCCCAGGAAGGAGGTCACCGGCGGATGACCTTCAGGAATCCCGACTCGGTCAGGGTGGGAGGCAGGATCGTTGACTATTAGGGATTGTTCATCCTTGAGCACTCTGCCCCATATTCCACGTATCTCCATGTCTTCAATCTTCGCCACTGCATCGGACCTCGGCATTCTACAGGCATCCCAACCTGAGTCACTCAAGGCAATGGTATTAAAGCGATTGGCCTGATTAACTTCACCGACAAAACCAAACTTGCTACCAGTCAAATACTCGGCTACAGTAAGACAAGTGCTGGCCACCTCTTCATCAGTTTCACTCGTCAACGTCTCTCTAAAGACCTTGTTGATTGCATCCAACATAGCACTTTGCCTGAAGATCCTTTCCTCTGCCTGCTTGCGTTCGGTGACATCTGCAATAACGGCGGTAATTGCTACAATCTTGCCATGATCGTCTAGAATAGGCGTTACTGAAAGGTCTCCCCACATTATACTACCATCTTTTCGGATGTATCGTTTTTCAATACGGTAGTAATCTATTTCTCCTTCAGCGAGTAGCTTTAGCTGCTGCTCACTGGTTTTCTTGTCTTCAGGGTGGGTAATGTCAAGGGCACTAAGTTGTAAAAGCTCTTCTTTTGTGTATCCAAGCATTTTGGCCAATTGATCATTTACGTTGATAAAATGCCCTTCCGGATCTACAACGTCTATCCCTGTAGCTGCGTTGTTAAAGATTGCTCTAAATTTAGATTCGCTCTCTCGTAATGCTTCCTCCATCCGCTTGCGCTCGGTGATGTCGCGGATGATACCCTGGTATCCCAGAATGTTTCCTTCATTATCCCTTCGCACAGTCGCAGTGAGCAGACATTCCATCTCTGCCCCATCCTTCTTGCGTAACTTCAGCTCGTAGTCCCTAACAGATCCCTTTTGCTCTATCGCCTGCCGAAATCTTAGCCGGTCATCGGGATTAACGTATGTCTCACGCACGTCCAGCCCCTCCAACTCTTCCCTGGTATGGCCAAAGAGATCCAAAAAGGTTTGGTTAACGTCAACCAACCTGCCCTCTCGAGTAGTAATATAGATCGCATCTCTGGAGTGTTCAAAGAGCGCGCGGTATCTCTCCTCGCTCTCTCGCAGCACCTCCTGTGGCCGTTTGAGCCCGGTGATCTCTTTTGGGGCGGCTTGCATGCGCAAGATCTTCTTTTTTGCGATCATTACCATCCTCAAATGCTCCCTTTGGTGTTTAAGCATATTTTATGCCAAACTTGAGAGTTTCCCTTTGTAGAAGTCTTTATAAGTTCATAGGTTATGAGAACAAGGGAATAGATATAGATAACGTAGCTTTTATTGCCCATTAAAGTGACGTTTTTTGTCACTTGCCCCCTGAAACCTACGATAAGGGATTTCCTTTTTTTGGAGGATTCAAGGGGTCAAGGGTTCAAAATGAAGGATTTTAGCGTATTTCACTCGACCACTGGACCCCTTGGCCCCTGGAACCCTGTATCTATTGGCGCCTTTTTAGCAACTTTTTTGGAGAAGAACCAAGTTTAATTATATCTTCGGGCCGAGGTGTTCAAGAAAAAAAGGTGGTTATAATCCTTGACATACAAACCCTGCTTTATTAATTTAGGTTCATATTATTTTGTTCGACGGAGCCGAATCCATGATTATTGCCGAAATGGACTACACCCCTGCTGAGATAGTCCGGGGATATACTGACAGGATACTGAGGGTTGACCTTACGGGTAGCAGGATAGAGACTGAGATACTACCCGATGACTTCAAGGAGAGGTGGATTGGGGGTCGGGGGTATGCCTTAAAACTGATTTGGGATGGGACCAATGAAAAGACCCGTTATGACAGTCCAGAGAACATCCTTGTCCTTGCTGGAGGGCCATTGGGGGCAGAACCCCTCTTCCCAGGCACTGGAAAATTCATAGCAGGCACCATCTCTCCCCTGACAGGGACCTTCATCGACTCCAATGTTGGGGGACACTTTGCCCCACTGCTCAAGCTTTCCGGTTTCGATGCCTTGGCGATCACAGGTATCGCCCCTGAGGAGGTAGTCCTCATTATTGATGGAGATGCAGGAAAGATCAGACTGATTAAAGCCCCCCAGGGAGAGGGTGCCATAAGCTATGCAACCGAACTGATGGAGACCCTTTGCCAGGGGAAAGGGCCTGAAAATGTCGCTGCAATCGCTACTGGCATAGGAGGAAAAAATTCCTCCTTTGGTATCATCAACAGCCTATTTTACGACACCAGGCGCAGGCGTGTCCGCTCAAAGCAGGCAGGTCGGGGCGGCACAGGGACTGTGATGAGGCACAAAGGGTTAAAGGCCATTGTAGTCACAAATAGCCTCCCTAGGTCCAAGGCCAATCGTCCTGCCAACCCAGAGATGGTTAAAGAAGCTGGGCGTAAGCTGAAACATGTTATCAGGACCCAGGATCCCTGCTATATGAACCTCAGGGCATGGGGAACCATTGTCCTCATTGACTACATGAATAAATACGATATACTGCCGGTTCACAACTATCAGGTGGGTACCCATGAAGAGGCTCACCGTCTCTATAGCGGCGTCTTTAAAAAGGAGTATTTTTCCTCTGGATACCAGGACGGATGTTATTATGGATGCAACCTCGCCTGTGCCAAAGGTGTGGAGGATATCACCCTAAAATCGGGCCCCTACAGAGGCAGGAAGGTAAGTGTAGATGGCCCGGAATACGAGACAGCAGCTATCGGACCAGCAACAGGCATCTTCGATCCCCAGTTCGCCCTAGAGTATAACTGGTACTGTGACGAGTATGGCCTCGATACCATCTCGACAGGGGTTACCATGGCGTTTCTCATGGAATGTTTCCAACGTGGATTCTTAACGACCGATGATATCGGCCATCCCCTCATGTGGGGAGATAGTGAGAGGGTACTACGTCTGGTCCACGAGATTGCCTCAGGGGAGGGATTCGGGAAAATAGCTGGAAAGGGAGTCCGTTTCCTTAAGGGTTGGGTCGCTGAGACCTACGGTCGTAACAATAACGGGGATAAAGATACCATACTCCAAGAATTGAGAAAATTTGGAATGGAATGCAAGGGACTTGAGTTTTCTATGTACATTACCAAAGAGTCGCTGGCCCAGCAGGGGGGGTACGGCTTCGCCCTCAAAGGGGCACAGCATGATGAGGCTTGGATGATATTCATGGATCAGGTACACAACGAGCTGCCTACCTTCGAACTGAAGGCGAAGGCCCTTAAGTGGTTCCCACTGTTTCGCACCTGGTTTAACGCTACAGGACTGTGCAAGCTTCCTTGGATCGATGTGCGACATCCAGAGGCCGCCAATACCCCTGAGCCAGCCAAAAACCTTCCCAGCGCCCAATACTTTGTAGAATACTACAACGGGACTGTGGGGATCAACAAGACCTTAGATGATCTACTCAAAGATTCAGAACGTCTTTACACCTTGCAGAAACTCATAAATCTCAGGCATGGTGTAGGTACCCGAGGGCACGATCAGATCCCTTTGCGCGCCATGAGCCCTGTCTTTGTTGAAGAATACAGGTCGCGGCAGGAACGCTACGATAATCAATTGGCTGAGATGCTAGGTAGTAAGGAGAGGTTGCCCATAAACCTCCAGCAACGACTTGATCTCCTTATCGGCATCCGCCAGAAACAGTACCAAGAACTATGCGATGCCGTATATAAAGAAAAAGGTTATGATCGAAATGGCGTCCCCACACAAGAGACCCTGGCCAAGTTTGACCTGTCGGACGCAGAGACTCAGGCCCTCATAGAAAAATATGGGGCCAAAGGCTGACAATGAAATCCTTAAGCAGACTTCCAAGATGACCTGCCTAATACCTTGAATTTAGTAGATTTCTAGACTACAAGGTCTTGGGTTACCTGAGCCTGGGTCTTCCGGAAGATGAGATTAAGATCGGGATGACGATCTAAGGTGAAAGGGGTAGAATCACCCATTGGCCAGATTTTATATGAGTCCATGCCTGCCTGAGGTGATCAAGCCAGGCGCACCGTGCCCGGTGGTATAAACTGGATACCGACGCGGTAAAGGTCAGACTCAGAAGGTTGGACATTCTTCACTTGGCCTCTAAGGGTAATGAGCGTTTCGCCGATGGCGAGCTCAAGCTCGAGGAGGGTCCCAACAGGAAGTTGATCCACCACCTCGACGGTTGCCCCCGCCAGATTCAATTCCAGGGTCCTCCCCAGACTGTGGACGACTGAGCTTGTCTTTTCCGGATCTACATAGACCAGATTCATCGAGAGAACCCGGATAGCAGTTCTCCTTTCCCGTTCTTCCTCCATGACGAGACTCCTTTTCTCGCATGGTGACCGAAACAGTCTTAAACTGTTGATCTTGTCGTGATATTTCCAACTAAAAAATAGTTTACTCTTTTGACCTCCAGGAGTCAATGATTTTTGTGGCTAGCGTAAAGAAATCTAAGGTAAGGTATTACATTATAACCGTGTCCCCGCCATGCTGGTTAGGGCGCAGAACTGAAGAGCTGGGTTTTATTCTTTTTCTTCCTCCCCTTCTTCAATCATAAAGCCCGATGTGGTTACGTAGATTCGAAAGGTCTTGGCTGCGGAGGGAAAGGTGAATACCGTGTTGCCGTAAACAGCATGTACAAAGGGTAGGCGTGCACCATATTCGTACATCCAGCGCCAGCGGGGATCCTCTTCGTTGGCAACCAAACTATACACGGTAGCAGGCTTGTTCACTTCGTCCTTGGCCCGAAGGTAACGACCGCGCACACGTGTGAGTTTGTACATCGTGCGAAGGCCGAGGAAGTTGAGCCAGTCGTCCCACTTTAAAATGTGCCCCTCAATGGCCCATTGTTGGCCATGCAGCCGATATTGACGAAGGTGGGCGACGGTTGGCGATTCAAGCGTCACAAGCTCAAGGATCGCCTCGTCTTTCGCATCGGGCACTGATGCACAATACACCGTGGCAGCCAGTTCGCGGTGTGTGAAGGCGGTGTAGGACTGGATAAATGCAAACAGGAACAAGAGGGCGGCCGCGACAGCAATCGCCAGCAGAATCAGGAGCAGGTGCAGCGTGCTGGTAACGACACCGACCCGGGCCACAGGTCTGCGCCGCAGACGACGAATGAGGCGCTGCACTCGTTTGTAGATGAATCCAATGAGTAGCGCAAGGCTAACGATAAGCAGCCCCAGCGCAATATAGATGGGAATGGAACCTGAAAACGGGGGATTGAACATGAAGATTCGTCCTTACATAAAAACGGCGCTTGACCTTCTGGTGCGTGTTTAAGGATCGTATTAAAGTTACACAATGGAGTATTGCATGAATGGCAAAGAGACTCAAGCCCAAAAGGGCCGGAGGACAACAAATCGGAGGGGTTACCTGTCACCCAATTTCCAGACCACCTGGCTGGCAACCTTTACACTTTTAGTCACGCTGTGAGAACAATATAGGAAATCAAATGGTATAGTGCAATACCTGACCCCTCCCTCTGTACTTACGCCCTTCAAAGCAAGGTGCCACTGCACCGTAAGAAGCCAGGGTCTGGCCCTTGGCCACTAAATATCCCTAAGTCTCTCAGCTAAATGGTTCACCCGGGCCCTTAAGTTAAGTAGGTAGGCCTTTTCTGGCTGTTTAGGCAACGGTTTGTCGTCGTGCTCTTCAGCCTTAATCCGGGCCACGACTCGCTCGACTGATCCCCTTTCGGCCCGCAAAAGCTCTTCCACTCTGGCTCTGAACCTCTCGGTCGATTCGATAGAGCGGGCAAAAAAGTCCTTGACCGCCGCACCGACAAAGACAAAGTGGTGCCCCTGACATAAGACCTCCACCTCTAAGGCAGCCAGGCGCTTCAGCCCAGCTAGGTAGGTTTCATAGTCAACTAGGAACTCCGTGACGATGTGACCGGTCAGATCAGCGCAACCTGCAGCCTCGGTGGCGATGAGAATCTTTTTTTCTGGTATATAGTAGCTTAGAAGATCGCGGGTGTGGCCAGGGGTTGCCAGAACTTGAACGGTCAAACCCTCTTCAAGCTCAACCACCTGTCCATCGCTTAAGATCATATCCACTTTAAATGGCTCGAAGGGCTCATTAAGCAGCTTGGTCCTATCCACCCCAGTAACCAACGAAATTACGTTTTGGCTCAAGGTTCTCATCAGTTTTTGGGCGTTTGGTCGCTCTATGATCTGGGCTGCTATTGATGACGCGGCCACCTGGAGCCCGGGAAAGACCTTCTTGAGGTAGAACGTCGCACCGCAGTGGTCGTAGTGGACATGGGTAATAAAAAGAATCTCTGGTCTGCACCTTCCTAAAACCGCCCGAATGGCCTCCTCGTAGATTCTACCCAGACAGCAGAAGCCGGCCTCAAAAAGAACCGGCCGCCATCCATCCAAAAGGTAGACGGGCGACCAGGGATGGCCCAAAACGTAGAAATCGTCCCTGACCCTACCTGTTCGGTTGAAGATCAAACCGTTCCTCGCCTGGAACCTAAAAAGTCCCCTCACGATTTATAATAACCTATTAGCATATATGACAAAATTATTGAAATGAAAACAAACCTATCGCAATACCCGTTATAATGTAAATAAATGGAAGTTTCCTGCTATTTTTCTCGCTTCGTTGTACATGGTTGAAGTTCATATCCTTTTCTCGGAGGAAATTGAATTAAACCTTCCCAAAGGCTATTATTTCTTAACTCATCCATTTTTTCTCGCACTAAAATTCTAGCAGCATGCTTTAAGCAAGCTGCTTCATTTCGCTTTATATATAAGTTTGTTTCTATTTTCTTCACGGTTTCATATAGCTCAGGATGATTCTCTTTCAAGTCTGAAAATTGCAGATGAACCAGTTTTCCATTGTTTTCCTCCAACCATTTTTGGAGCTCATTCGTCTTTCCATGACGCAATTCAGCCATTAAAGTCTCGTATGCATCGAGAAAGTTTGTATCAACAAAGTAATCAATAAAACTTCTTGGATTTGGATCTCTTGGATTTTTCCCGTGGGTTGGATTATATGCGTCAATGAGAATTATTAATTTTTTTGAGTCGCTATCATTGTTCCTTTCCAGGATCTCCCTTAAAGATGATATGCCAAGGTTATCAGATGCACCACCATCAAAGAGGTGGACATACTGATCATCTTTCTTAGAGAAATCTTTCAGTGTTACGGACTGAAAAACTGCTGGAAACGCAGATGAAGCCATGACGGCATTGGCAATTGGGTATCTATCTAAACTTGATTGAAGCTCATCAAAGTGTTGCCTTGTAAAAGAAAAGATCCGTGTTTCACTAACATTTTCCGTATTATTGGTAGCATTGATAATCAAATAAGGTCTTTGAGGGTTCAAATCTTGGAAACGAAAACCTTTACCTCCTAACAAAGAATTATCATACAAATTGTCTGCGATAGTTTCCACCATAACATCGGTACGGTCATAATAAGTTAACCAATAACGTACTATATTTTCAATCCAAAACGAGTTTGATATCCATCTGGCAATAAAGTTCCTTTCCAGCTTTGGAAACACATCCTTTGGATCCCACTTAAACCTATCGGGTCCTTCCACGGTAGGTGGACAATTCCGCGCGTCATCACAACTGAGTACGTAATATGCTGCCGTAAATGAACCTCCAGAAACAGAAGATATTACATCAACTTGTTGGAGAATTCCGTAGCGTTCCAATTCAAAAAATACTGCTGCAGAAAATACCGCGGAACGGCTTCCACCTCCTGAGATAGCAATGCCGATAAAGTTATTATCATTTTTTGGGCAGGCATCAATTGGGTTAAAAAACATCGTATTCTTGTCAAACTGCCAGTTGTTTCGACACTGCCAATCAACTTCCCACTGAACATCCTCTGAAGCCAAATAAGCACCTGAAGGAGCTTTTGGCTTGTGTGTTATTTTCTTTTGAGGATCGGCTTTTACATTATAGTGACTATAATAAGGGAAGGTGGCGCAGGCTGAAAGAAACAATTGTATGAGTATAAAAATCGTTATGATCCAATAATACTTCATCTTCAACATCATACGACTTACCTCCACCCTGCAAAAAATATCATTTTTGCGATGGAGAGGTATTTTCTCTTGACAGGGTGCCCTTTAATGGGTGCCCCCTTTTATTTCTCCCCTATGTACAGGTTGGCGATGCCCAAAGTCAGTTCACGGCAGCGGATCTGGGAGAAGCCCGCTTTCTTCATCACGGCCACCAGTTCCTCCAGCTCATAAAAGGCCATGATGGAATCGTGCAAGTAGCGATAGGTCTCCTTTTGGCGGGAGATGAGCCCCCCAATCCAGGGGATGACCCGCGAGAGGTACCATCGATAGAGATCCTTGAATACGGGTAGGGTGGGTCTTCCGAACTCCAGGATCACCAATCTCCCTCCCCTCTTGAGGACCCGGAACAGCTCCTCGACCCCCCTCTGTGGGTCCTCCAGGTTCCTGACCCCGAAGCCTACTGCTACCCTGTCGAAGGTCTCGTCTCGAAAGGGAAGCCCCTCGGCGTCACCGCATACCGGGATGATGGAAGAGTTCTTCGTCCTCTTTATCCCCCCCCTCAGCATCTCCAGGGAGAAATCGAGGGCCAACACCCTTGCCTTAGGCCACCTGCGCAAAAAGTTCTTCCCCAACCGCATGGTCCCAGCACAGGCGTCCAGCACAAGCCCCTTGTCCAAATGACCTAGGACCTTTACGGCCTCTCTCCTCCACCACCTATCCAGGCAGAAGCTGAGCAGGGTGTTCAGCAGGTCGTAACTGACCGCGATGGAGGCAAAGCTGCGGCGCACAAACTCCCGTTTTTCCATCAGTCTGTCGGTGATCCTTCTACGATCCGTCTCCTCAGCTCCAGGCACATCTGGGAGGCATCGATCTTCATGGGGCAACGCACCTTGCACCGCCCACAGTTGAGGCAGGAGTAAGTCAGGGGGGCAGCCTTGACTAGATCTCCGGTGACAAAGGCGGTCCAGATGGCCCCGATGCTGCCGAAGTACTTGTCACCGAAGTAGCCAGCAGTGGCGGCAAAGAGGGGGCACTCGTAGAGACAGCCGCCACAGCGCAGGCAATAGAGGGCCTCCCGGAACACGGGGTCTTTGGCGAGCTGGCTGCGCCCTGCATCCAGAAAGATCACGTACATCTCCTTGGGGCCGTGGGCCCCATAGGTGGTGGTCTTCTCGATGTCTCCTGTCTTACTGGGGTTGGAGACGAGGTTAACATAGGCAGGGATTGTATAGCCGGCAAACCTCCAAGTCACCTCTGCTACCTTGAAGGCCTCCTCTATGGTCGGGACCACCTTCTCCATACCCACCAGGGCGATGTAGACAGGAGGGGCGGAGGTTGAGAGTCGGATGTTCCCCTCGTTTTCTATCTGAAAGAGGGTGCCGGTGTCCGCCGCTAGCACATTGGCACCGCTCATCCCCACATCGGCGCGGAAGAACTTATCCCGCAGGATCTCCCTCACCGTGGCCACCTCGGCCTTGATATCCGGGGGGACCTCATGCCCGGTGACCCGGGATAGGAGTTTGGCCACATCCTCCTTGGGGACATGGATGGCCGGGGCAAGCAGGTGCATCGGCCTTGTCCCCAATAGCTGGATAATATATTCCCCCAGGTCTGTCTCGTAGACCTCGTTCCCCTGCTCCTCGAGGTGTTCGCGGAGCTCTATCTCCTCCCCGGTTAAGCTCTTCCCCTTGACGATGAGTTTACCAGAACCCACAATATCATCGATGATCTTCAGGGCCTCCTGAGGGGTGCGGGCCACAAAGGCCACACCCTTGTTCTCTCGGATGGTCTCACACGCCTGCTCGACCAAGTCCTCCATGCGGGAGATGGACTCCTCCTTGATCCGCCTGACCTCCTCGGCCAACTCCAGGGTATGGGGGAATTTCTTCAGGGCCTCATCAACATTTTTACGATAGCTCCTGATGGCCCTCTCTAGGGCCAAACTGATCTTTGGATCACGGGCGGCCTTTCTCAATCTCTCTTTGTAGGCCTTGAATTCGGGCATCTCACCCCTCCGGCAGGGCGCTGCGGAGCAATTGGGCCATATCCATGACCTCCACCCCCCGTGCCTTTAGTTCTTTGACCCCCTCCTTGAGCTGGATGAGACAGCCAGGGCAGGAGGTGACGATGATCGAGGCACCGGTCTGCAGGAGCTCCTTCACCCTGTTGACGGCCAGGATATGGCTCACCTCGGGAAAGATCACCTCAAATCCTCCTCCCCCTCCACAACAGGTGGACCACTCCCCCCTGGTGTGCTCCACCTCCAACAACTCCACCCCCTCGATGCGGCGCAGGATCTCCCGGGGTTCCTCAATCAGGCCGAGGTACCTGGACAAGACGCAGGGGTCATGGTAGGTGACCCTGACCTCCTGCGGTAGGCGGAACTTCATCCCCCCTTTGATCCCCTCCCACACCACCTCCAAGAAGTGGTGTACCTCCATTCCCCACCCCTTCAGGAAGCGGGGGAAGAGCTCCCGCAGGGCATAGGTACAGGAGGGGACTATCCCGATGACCCTCTTGATCCCTCTGTTTTGCAAGGTCTGGCGTGTTTCGGCCGTCCGAGCGGCGAACTCCTCCTGGAAACCGGCATAGTAGAGGGGGGCACCGCAACAGGGTTCCTCTTCTGAGAGATAGCCGAATTCCATCCCCATCCTCCGCAGTACCTCGACTGCACAGCGCAGGGGTTCGCCGGATAGGCGGGCCTGAAGGGTCAGCTTGCCGTATAGCTCTCCCACGTTTATCCCCAGCCTATTGAGGAATTTGGTAACCCCCAGGGTCTTCTCCCAGGCCAGCCCCCTCTTGTCCAGGGCCCTAACGGCTGACAAGGTGGCCTCGGCCCCACCTAAAAACTGATAACCACATCCGGCGAAAAATATCGTCTCCCCCTGGGAGGGAAGCCCCAGCCCTGAGGCCCACTTGGCCTTGGAGGAGGCGCCGAAGATGTTCCCTTTGGTAAGGATGTTGTTCCTGAGCAGGAGCAGCCCTTCCGGGACAAGCCTTTCCCCTCTTTTTGGCATGAAGCTCCCTTTTTCTCTATCAGTTTGTAGAAATTAAATTTATATAACTTTCAGGGAGCGCGAAGTCAAGACATTTTACCACCCTGGCCCAGGTAGAGGGCCTTTACCTCTGGGCTCTCCTTCAGTTGCGCTGCAGGGCCTTCTTTGATCAACCAGCCATTGCGCATGAGGTATCCTCGGTGGGATATGGCCAGAAAGATCTAGCCGACGTACCCCAAGAAGAGGCTCAACCCCAGGGCTAGGATGGCGAGATCCCCGCCAGGACCATTAGATGATGGGAGTGAGGGGCAGGCCAGATCAAAGGAGACACCAACCTCTTCAACCTCACCTTTCGAGGTCAGATTGAAAAATCTTTCACCTTGAAGTTTGTCCTTATTACCCTCATCTCCAGAAGGAGGATTGCCCTCCAGAGGGAATAGTTCGATTACTTGGCCAAGGTCATCAACTCTCCGGGTAATGCCCCTTCCCTGTCTACCAAATAGTCTTTATACTCTTGGTAGTTGGGTTGTACCCACATCGGCGTTCCAAAGACCTCATGCATCATGATATTGAAGGCCACTTTGGTGATGTAATACCGATGGTGATGCCTCAAAATCGGATTGGGAGAGAACAGCTTCAATAACTCCAGAGGTTGCCAATAGTAGCGCCTCATGATATCTTTATAGATGAGGTTTACCTGCTCCAGGTTGTCGGCCTCTTTGGTCGGCATGACAGCGTGAATATAATCGTAATTACGGTAATCCCAGTCCTCTATTCTTCCCATCTCTTTCATTTTATAAAAAAACGGCGTTCCAGGAAGGGGGGTGATCAGGTTTAGTCCAAAATGATCCACATATTTCCCGAAGAATTTTAGAAAACCCTTACGGTCTTCTTCTGTCTCTTCCCAATGGCCGATGAGCAGGGTCGCCATCACCATCAGTTTATGTTTCTTAAGGAGTCTCATGGCCTTTCGGGCTTGATCTACCGAGTGGCGCTTTCGGATATCTTTGAGCACAGAATCCTTATGATATTCGAGTCCCATCATAAACTGATATACACCTGCCTCCCTGTAACCGTCCAGTAAATCTTCATCCCGGATGATGAGGTCAGCCCTGGATTGTAACCAGAAGCGCTGATTTGTCTTCCTCTTGAGCATCTCCTCAATGAAGCCAATGCTTTGATCCTTGGTGATATTGAAGGTATTGTCGCCCACATAGAATGTATCCCGATTGTATTTCTCTTTGAGGAGCTCGAATTCGTCAGCGATCAATTTTGGGCTTCTTCTCCTCCACGTTCGTTTATAAAAGGCCGACTCTGAACAGAAGATACAATCCCATGTACATCCCCTTGAAAAATTGACCACAAGTCCCCTCTGCCCTTCAGAGGGGAGGTTCACAAAGGGATGTTCCATCTTGGCGAGGTGATAAGCAGGCATCGGAAGGATATCGAGATCCTCGATGAAAGGACGGTCTCCGGTATAGACGAATTCTCCCTTTTCATTGAGGTAGGCCAAGCCTAAGACCTTAGAGAGGTCCTGTCCGTTCTTCTCCACTGCTCGCAGAAACTCAGTGAGGGTCACCTCGCCCTCCCCGACGCAGATGAAGTCAATGGCAGGGCAATCCCTGAGCGTCTCCTCTGCCATAAAGGAAGGATGTTCACCCCCCATAATGATGATCGATTGAGGGCTAACCGCCTTTATCAAATTGGCGGCATTCATCCCATCATAGAGGAAGGCTGTGCAGTTGACGGAGATGCCAATGACATCAGGTTTTTCCTTCCGGACCTTTTCCTCCAGATCGCCCCATGGGTTATCGTTGAGTGTGCAGTCCATGTAATCGATATCGAATCCTTCTCTTTCTAAGTAGGCCAATATCTGAAGACATCCCGGGGAGGGTGTCCAAGCCCTGAGGATGGTCCAGATCTTATGGGGTGGATCGACTAACAAAAACCTCATCTCTTGATCTCCCTATGGATAAATTTGTTGGTCTTTTTTTAATCGCCACTTGAGAAGTTGTTTTAGAAGGGACTTGATAAATGGAATACGGAAGATAAAATGGGATTTGGGTATTTCAAAGATCTCTCCGGTAATGAGCTTTTCAGAGAAATCTTTTACCCTTTGGGCGGCCCTCTTCGATTCAGGTTTGTTCACCACCGCCACCTTTTCAAAAACCCCTTCACAGTAGCGGCACTGAGAACAGGTGGTCTGATTGCAGTCCTTTGTCTTAAAATGTTCAAGAAAGCCATCCAACTTATTATTGTCGATTTGAATGAGTTCCCGAACCTCTAAGTCAAATACATTCCTTAATTCAGAGACCTTCATGATGTTGATATGTTCAGGTTTGATAAAGTACTCCAGATGGATAGGGGTGAATGCCCCCTTTCTTGGGAGGGTAAAGAGATCTAAGAGATTTCCATCATAATGGCGTTTTTCATAGGCCCGAACATGTTCGAGCAGAAGGGGAGTCCGTTTAAACCGTTCTGTGATTTTGAAATGATTGTAACCCAGATCCTCATAATAGTGAATATCCTCGGGCCTAATCCATGGGGATTTCAGGAGCTCTACAGGATCCGTCAGTTTTCTATAAAGGCAGAGATAACCTGGATACTGGAGATAGCAGTAATTTTCTTGCTCCCCTTCCCTTGAGGCATGGCCATCGTGGTTGACGTGTTCGTAATTATAAGGACATTGCCAGAGACAGATATTGTTAACGATCAGCTCCAAGTTACAACTCACCGCCTTTCTGATCGCCTCTAGAGTTTTGAACTCCCGATTGATGTGCTCATCGATGATGATTTCCTCGATGCCCATCTCTTCATATTGAAGGGCTTTTCGGGTGGTATTGACCCGGGCTGTGGTGGAGACCTTGACCTTGAGCCGGGGAAAGCGTTTCCGTACGAGATCGATGAGGTATGGGACGCCGATAATGACTGAATCGGCCCCAGATCGGTCGATCCATTCTAGAAGGTCTATCAATTGTCGATAACCCTTTCTGGAATATTGGAGGTTTCCAAGACAGGGGGCGTTCAGCAGGTAACTAAACTCCAATCCCCTTTCATGACAGGCCTGAATGTATTGTTGCACATCTGTTCTATCCACTTGGGGAAGGACGAACCCAGGTCTCGCCCCTCCCACAATATCGAAGGGAAGTTTGCCAAAGAGGACATCCACCGATGTCCCTTTTATTGCGTCAAGAAATGAAATATCCCAATTGGCTCCTACCCGTAGTTTCATAATGATTCTATTTAACACGTAGGCCATTAATTTTCAAGAGAGGCCGAGTATATCTATTCACATTCAATCCCAATTGACGAAGAGGAGTCTTAGTGCTATAGTAATTTTCGAAGATGCTTCCTCGGCCCTGCAAAACATATTACTACGGAGGTCTCCCGGTCAAAGGATCCAGGCGGAAGGGCCGCTTATGGGTCGAGGGCAATGTGTTATTCTTCACGGTGCCCGAGGAAAAGGGAGGTGAAGAGATCGATTTAAGGGTCCCTTTTTCCAAAATGGATAAGATCTCCCTCACCCGAGACAATTACTATGGATCAGATACCGTCCTCTTCAACCTCACCTTCCGTGATCAGCATGAAAAATCTTTCACCTTACGGTTTGCACCCATCGCCATCATTCCCAGAAGGAGGATCGCCCTCCAGAACAAATGGTTTGACTTCCTGTCCCAGGCCATCAACTCATCGGATAAGGGCTTTCCCATTTCGAATAAATAATCTTTAAACTTCTGGCAGTTAGATTATACTTCGTCAGTTTTTCCATGGTTTCATTCCCATCATACCTTTCGGGTACCATTGGAGATAGATACCGTTATTAATTAAATACCTGGCCTCATATATTTCCTTATATCATCTCACATACATAGGTTTTTTACCTCCCGGCTCTCCATGAGGGACGATGAGGTTCCCCCTTTGATCAGACGGCCATTTCGTAGGATATATCCCCGGTGGGAGATGGCCAGTGATAACTGAATCTCCTGTTCAACAATGAAGAGGGTCAGCCCCCTTTTATTCATCTCCTGAAAGGTGGCAAAGATCTCATCGATATATCGAGGGGCAAGCCCCGAGGAAGGTTCATCCAACATCAGCAATTGAGGATGCCCCATCAATGCCCTGCCTATGGCCAACATCTGCTGTTCACCCCCGCTGAGGGTACCGGCCCTCTGATGTCTCCTCTCTTTTAATATAGGAAAGAGTTGATATATCCACTCTAAGTCTTCCTCTACCTCTTCTCTGGCCTTCCTCCTGATATATGCCCCCATCATAAGGTTGTCGAATACGGAGAGGGTGGGGAAGATGTGGCGTCCCTGGGGGACATGCCCAATCCCTCTGGATACAATCTTATGGGAATCTAGGTTTGCGATATCTTCCCCTTGGAAAGAGATCCTTCCCTCAGTCGTCTCCAAGATCCCGGATATGGTGAGCAGAAGGGTGGTCTTTCCTGCCCTGTTGGGGCCGATGAGACTAACGATTTCCCCTCCTTTGACTTTCAGGGAGATCTTGTTGAGCGCAATGAATGGTCCGTAATGGACAATCAGTTTTCTTATCTTAAGCATCAACCCCCCTGCTTTTCAGGTATGTCTCAATGACTCGGGGATTTCTTCTCACTACATCAGGACTTCCTTCGGCGATGAGCTCACCATTATGGAGCACTGCTACCTCAACCGCTATCTCCATCACCATCCCCATGTGATGCTCTACGACGAGGGTGGTGATCCCTTTCTCTCTGAGTTGGCATATCCTTTCCGAAAGTTGTCCTACCTCGGCAGGGGTCAGCCCAGCCGCTGGTTCGTCCAGGAGAAGGAGCTCTGGCTTCATGGCCAGGGCCCGACCCATCTCAAGCATCTTCTGTTGACCAAAGGAGAGTTGAAAGGCGGGCCATTTCCACCTGCCCAATAGACCAAGGAATTCCAGGATTTCCTTGGCCTCCTTTAACGCCCTTTCTTCTGCCCTTTTGATCCAGGGGAGCCAAAGTCCACAGGAGAGAAATTCACCTTTCAATCTTGTGTGCATCCCTGTCAGTATGTTTTCTACAACGGTCATGTTTCCCCAGACCTGGAGTGTCTGAAAGGTCCTCCCCACCCCTAACAGAGAAATCTCATGGGATTCCATGGAGGTAATATCTATCCCCTTAAAGTAGATCCTCCCCGAGGTAGGCCTTTCCACACCAGTGATCAAATGGAAGAGGGTGCTCTTCCCTGCTCCATTGGGGCCAATGAGCCCCATAATAGTCCCTTTTCGAACATGCAGCGAAACCCTGTTCAGGGCAAGGACGCCATCGTAGCTCTTGATTACTTTCTCGACCGATAGGAGTGACATCAGATATCCACCCTTTCCCTCCTCCTCTTCCTCCCCCAGTAGCTAATGAGGTATATCAACCTAACATTCAGACGGGTCCCGACACCGTCGGGGAAAAAGATGAGCAAAAGGATCAAGATCACCCCAAAGATGGGAAGGCTATATTCTTGATAGCCCCCCAGGATGTCCATGAGCCAGGTGAGCAAGATGGCCCCGGCGATTGGGCCATAGAGGTTGCCCATACCTCCCATGATAACCATCATAACGATAAGGACCGAGAGGTTCAGCCCGAAGGCCTCAGGATTGGCTATGGACATAATGCAGGCAAACAGGCTCCCCGCAAATCCAGCAAAGGCAGCCCCAATAACAAATACCCCTATCTTAATCTGAGCCACATTGATCCCTACGCTGTAGGCAGCATCCTCACTCGCCGCAACAGCCAAAAGGGCCCTGCCCATCTTGGAACGAACCAGGTTTTTCGAAAAGAGGAGTAGCCCGATGAGAACCACCCAGACCAGATAGTATTGTTTAAGATAAGTGTCGAAGGTGAATCCAGCCAGGGAGAAATAGGGGACGCCGAAGATCCCGCTGACCCCGCCGGTGAGGCCCCTCGATTCCTTGACGATGACCAAAAATATCTCCCCAAACCCCAGGGTGGCCAGGGCCAAGAAGTACCCCTTGAGCTTGAGGATGGGTCTGCCGATGAAGTAGGCAAAGGCGGTAGCTACTAAAGCGGAGGCCCAAAAGGCCCCAAAGGTGGGGAAGGCATAGCGGGTGGTGAGGATAGCAGTGGTATAGGCCCCGATTCCGAAGAAGGCGGCATGTCCCAGAGAGATCTGCCCGGCATAGCCAAGAAAGAGGCTCAATCCCAGGGTCAAAATGGCGTAGATCCCCGCCAGGACCATGAGATAGTGGAAGTGAGGTTCAGACCAGATCAAAGGAAGCAGCAAAATGGCCCCCAAATAAAAGAGATCCCTCTTTCTAACAAACTCCCTTCTGTATGGAAGGTGGGGATCAGGCAAGATCAGAGAAATCAGCCACAGGCCGGCTGTATAGAGAATATCTCTCTTTCTATACTCTATCTTATAT
Source organism: Deltaproteobacteria bacterium (assembly GCA_019308925.1). Taxonomy (NCBI): domain Bacteria; kingdom Pseudomonadati; phylum Myxococcota; class Myxococcia; species Deltaproteobacteria bacterium. The sequence goes on along the minus strand of JAFDHG010000008.1, from coordinate 18,689 downwards.
TCTTCTACCATCGGCGACTATCGATAAAGGGTGAACCCAGGATCCCTTTGGGCCTAAAATAGAGGATGAGCAACAGAACCACAAAGGCCACCCCATCCTTATAGCCCGAAGGGATGAAGGCAATACTTAAGGATTCCACAATCCCCAGGGCAAAACCACCAAGGACTGCACCGCTGTTTTTACCCCAGCCGCCCAAGACAGCAGCGACAAAACCCTTTAGCCCCAGTAATGTCCCTGAACTGTAGCTCGTATAAAATATTGGTGTAATAAGTATTCCGGCAATGGCCCCTACCCCCGCACTCACCCCAAAGGCTAAAAAGACCATGAGGTTTCTCGAAATACCCAATAGGTCAGCCCCCAAGGGATCGGTGGAACTTGCCTCCATGGCCTTTCCCAATAATGTCCGGTGGGAAAGGAGATAGAGGGACAGTAGCAGGAGGAAGGTGACTCCAAGGACCCAAAGGCTCTGGGGGGCGACATGAATTCCACCAACCTTCAGAGGGTTCTCTCCTGAGAAAGGGGGGAGGGCCTTGGGCAACATCCCGAAGATCAAGCCACTGGTGTTGCTGAGGAAGATGGATGCTCCCAGGGTCGCCATAAGGGGTATGAGGACTGAAGTCTTTCGCAGGGGGTAGATGACCAGTACATGGAGGAGGAAGCCGATGACGACGACTGCGATCACAGCCATCAGGGCCGCCAGGGGGTAGGAGAGCCCGGCCCCTTTGATAAAAAAGAAGGTAATCACCCCGCCTAACATGACGAACTCCCCCTGGGCGAAGTTTATGATCTGTGAGGCCCTCACAATAGTGACAAATCCCAGGGCAACCAGGGCATAGATGGCCCCCATGGTGATGCCAGCGGCAAGAAGTTGTGGGATATATACCCAAGGGGTCATGAAACCCTCCGTTTAAAAAGGGGTGAGCGAATCCTCATATCCTTCCACCCCTCAACCGTGACAATTACGTATCTTACTTTCAACCCTTATTAGAACCCTGGGAACGTGATCCGCTTGAATTTACCTCCTTCAATCCTGATGAAGACCATATCCTTTTTGCTCAGACCATTGTGGTCTGTGGGGCTGTAGTTGTAGATGCCATGGCACGCCTTAAACCCCTTGGTGTTTTCCAGGGCATCCCTGAACCGTGCCCTGGTGACCTTACCTTTACACCTCTTCAGGGCATCATAGATAAGCCAGATGGCATCGTGGGCATGGCCAGCTATCTGATCAGCCCCTACCCCATAGCGGGCCCTCATCCGCTTGTCGAAATCTATGACGATGGGGCGAACTGGGTCGTCCTTATCGAGTTGATAGGGGACCACAGGCTTTCCAGCCCCGAACTCCACCCCTTCCATTGCTTTTCCCCCAAGGGCGATGATAAAATTGAATCCAAAGGCATGAGTCCCGATGATCGGGGTCTTGATCCCCAGGGCCCGCAGATTCTTACAGATAATTGGCCCTGGAGGACCAGCAGTAGATGCGTAGAAGACGTCTATCCCTTCCCGTTCGATGATCGGCTTGAGCTTGATGAGTTGGGGAGTCATGTCAATGTCAGTCGGCTTATGGGTCTCCTTGGAGATGATGACCTTCATCCCTTTCTTCTCTCCGAATTTCTTGAAGTACCCAGCCAGGCTCTGGGCCAAGGGATGCGAAGCGTAGAAGACAAGGGCCCTTTTGTATCCTCTGGCCAGACAGAGATCCACCAACTTTTGAGAGACGACAATATCACTGTGGGCGATATTGAATGACCAGCGCTGCTTTAAGGCACGCACCATGGGGTTGGAAGGACAAAAAATGATGTTGGTGATCTCTTCCCTTTCGGCGATGGCCCTGGTGGTGGCCTGGAGGGGGTCCTCAAAGGGGCCCAAAACTACCAGGATCTCCTTGTCACGGGCGAACTTGGTCATGTTTGCCGCAGCCCTGCCCAGATCAAAGCCGTTATCCTGTATGATTAGCTCCAGGGGATGCCCATCAACCCCACCCATTTTATTGATCCGCTCCACCTCCATCACTATGGCCATCTTTACGGTCTTGCACACCTCCGCCCACGGGCCGGTCAGCTCGAGGTTGACCCCGATCTTATAGGGGGCCTTTTCGGCTGAGTGGATAAGCAACGGCCATGAAAGGATAAAACAGAGAGCCAAGAGAATTGTCAATGCTCCATGATTTTTGAATGCCTTCATAAAAATACCTCCTCCCTTTTTAGTTCTTTGATCGGTTTTTAGTTTGTAGATTCCCTTAGATTAATTGCAACCTCCTTGTGAAAATGAATTTTTTTACCTATTCCAACAGCTTCAGGGCCTCCTGGACCGTTGCCCCCTGGTGGACCAAAGCACAGATGGCCTGCACCATCTTCTTGGGGCTGTCATGTTGAAACACATTCCTCCCAATAGAGACACCCCTGGCACCCCCCTCTAAGGCCCCTTTGACCATCTCCAGCAATTCCCGTTCCCCCCCCTTTGTCCCCCCGGCAATGACCACAGGGATAGGGCACTCATCGCTCACCTCTCGGAAGGAGAAGGGGTCACCGGTGTAATCCACCTTTACCAGATCAGCCCCCAACTCTGCCGCCACTCGGGCCGCATGTCCCACCAGCTGCGGGTGACGTTCATCCTCTATCCCGGGCCCCCGGACATAGACCATGGCCAAAAGGGGAAGCCCCCATTGGATACACTCCCCTACCACCATCCCCAACTCCCTGATCATCTCCCCCTCATAAGGGTTTCCCAGATTGAGATGGAAGGAGACAGCGTCCGCCCCAAGCCGGAGGGCCTCTTCCACCTTACAAACCAAGACCTTTCTCAGGGGTTCGGGCGAGAGAGTTGTACTTGCTGAAAGGTGCACGATCAACCCCACCCTTTCCCCGTTTCCCCAAGGTCCTAAGCGGACATTGCCCTGGTGGAGGATCACAGCATCTGCCCCTCCCTCGGCCACCTCCCTCAGCACCTTTCTCATGTCTGTGAGGCCCGGTAAGGGCCCCTGTGTCACCCCGTGATCAAGAGGGACGATGACCGTTTTCCGGGAAATGGGGTGAAATATCCTTGCCAGGCGCACCTCTTTTCCTACCATCCCTCTCACCTCCTTATTAAAAAAGAGTTTTTAAGCAATATTTGTACCAGTGAGTTGAGATCTTTAACTAATTGATTTAATGAGAAAATTTGTAAAATAGTAAAGGTGATTTGTCCCATATTGGAATACATAGTTAAAAATTGGAACTATGGTAGGAGTCCATACCCCTTCAACCGCCTCCATAGGGTGTTGCGCCCAATCCCCAGCTCTTTGGCCGCCTTGGCCTGATTCCCAGCATGCCGCTCCAAGACGGAAAGGATGTGACGTCGCTGAAGCTCTTTCAAGGTAACCCCTCCCTCATTTCTTACCTCAGAAGGAGGAAGATCAAGGGAGAGGTCATGCAAGCTGATGTAGGGGGAGTGGGCTAGGATTACCCCCCTTTCCACCGCATTTTCCAGCTCCCGTACATTCCCAGGCCAGGGATGATTGAGCAGGACCTGCACTGCCTCGTGGGTAAACCCCCTGATCTCCTTTTTGGCCCTTTTTCGATAGATCTCCAAAAAGTGATGGGCCAAGGGGATGATGTCATCGGGCCTCTCCCGCAGGGGGGGTATATAGATCCTGAGCACATTGAGGCGGTAGAAGAGGTCATCTCGCAGGATGCCTTGGGCCACCAAGGTCTCGATCTTTTTGTTGGTGGCGGTCAAGATGCGAACATCGACCTGAATATGGGTGGTGCTCCCCAATCTCCTCACCTCCCCCTCTTGGAGGACCCGCAGGAGCTTCCCTTGGAGGGGGAGGGGCATATCCCCGATCTCATCCAAAAAGAGGGTCCCCTGGTGGGCTGCCTCAAAGAGCCCCTTGCGTCCCCTCTCCGCCCCGGTGAAGGCCCCCTTCTCATATCCGAATAACTCGCTCTCCAGGAGGGTCTCGGGAAAGGTGCTACAGTTGATGGGGATGAAGGGACGATGTCGCCGGGGGCTACCCTGGTGGATGGCCCAGGCGACGAGCTCTTTCCCTGTACCGCTCTCCCCCTCAATCAGGACGGTGGCCTCGGTGGATGCAACCTGAGCTACCTTCGCCAAGACCCCCCCCATCCCTTCGCTTTTGGCGATGATCTCCTCCATCCCCCTCTGCCCCTTGAGCTCCGCACGCAACTTCTGAACCTCCCTCACCAGGGCCTTGCGCTCCAGGGCCCTGGCCACTTTCAGGAGAAGCTCTTCTTCATCGAAGGGCTTGCCGATATAGTCGTAGGCCCCCAGCTTCATCGCCTCTACAGCGGAGGCTATTGTTCCGTAAGCGGTGAAGATGAGGACCTCCGTATGGGGGTTAATGGTCTTCACCTGGCGCAGCAGCTCCATCCCATCTACTCTCTCCATCTTCAGATCGGTGAGGACCATATCGTACTGCCCCCGCGCCAATATCTTTAGGGCCTCCCTTCCATCACCTGCCTGAGAGACTTGATAACCCTCCCTCCTCAGGAGGATGGAGAGGGCCGTCCTCATGGAAGGCTCATCATCCACCACCAAGATGTGACCTTTGGGTTCCATTGCCATCATCCCCCATCCTGCAACAAAGGGAGGGAGATGGTAAAGAGGCTCCAGGAACTTGCTTCGCTGGCCACCTGGATAAATCCTCCGTGGGCCTCCACGATCCTGCTGGCAATGGAAAGTCCCAACCCTGTCCCCCTCCGCTTCTCCGTATAAAAGGGTTCGAAAATCTGCTCCCGCTTCTCTGGTGGTATCCCCGGGCCTGTGTCCCGAAAGGATATCTCCACCCAGCGGCCATGGCGACGGGTGGAGATCAGCAGTTCCCCTTCGCCCCCCATGGCCTGAGCCCCATTGAGGGCGATGTTCCAAAAGACCTGCTCCAGCTGCTCGGGGTCGCAGGGAACCTCCTTCACCTGGGGGTCCAGTCGATATTCAATCCTCACCTTCTGGAATTCCTCACCCCTTTTCAGCCCCTCTAAGGTCCGCTGCAGGAGGGGGTGTAGGAGGTTCATCCTGATATTAAGACGGGGGTCTTTTGAGAAGAGGAGAAAATCTGTGAGGATGCGGTCCAGCCGGGTCGATTCCCTCTTTATCACCCCTACCAGATCCTCCTGCTCTTGCCCAGAGGCATCAGGTAGGAGTTTGGAAGCAGTAACCAGGGAACCAAGGGGGTTGCGGATCTCATGGGCCATGCTGGCGGCGAACTCCCCAAGCCTTGCCAGGCGGTTCATCCTCTTCAAGGCCTCGGTCCTTTCCTGGACCATCCTCTCCAACTCCTCCACCATCTGCGCCTTCTGGGCGGCAACCAAGGCCCTCCTGTCCGCCCACATCCAGACCAGGGTGAAGACCCCAAAGGCCACCGTGACCAGGATCACGTTCCTCGTCTCCCTGGCCTCAAAACCTGCGGTCCAGGCGATGACCTCCTGATACGGGGTGCATGAGAGGAGGAACCCATCATCTTCCAAGGGGAGATACACCCAATACTCTCCCGCACGGTGAACCCCCCCGGGGTTAGGAGACAGATATAAAAGGATGTCCTGAACCCCTTCCAGAGGGATATCTCCCCCCAGGGGACGGACCTCCCCTTTGGGGGTCACTAGGTAGGTGGGGTCTTGTAGGGAATACCCCCCAACAGCCACCTCCCGTAGCTCCGTCAATCTCTTGTGGACAAACCCCTCTTCCGCCCTGGTTCGCAGTTCCAAGATGCTGCTGCGGGCAAGGAGCACCACCACCACAAAGATGAAGACCACCAGGGCAAGAAACCTAAGACCCCTCTTCAGAAACATACCTTATGGCCTCCTGGCGCAAGAGATGGTCTACCAAAACCAACCTCACCATGGCCTCACAGACCGGCAATACCCTGGGGATGGCGCAGACATCATACCTCCCTTTGACCACTATGGTCCTTTTCCTCCCCTTTTCATCTACCGTCTCCTGGGGAAGGGAGATAGAGGGGATGGGCTTTATCGCGGCGCGGATCCATATCTCTTCCCCAGTCGATATCCCTCCCAGAACCCCCCCAGCATGGTTGCTTTTGAACCCCTCAGAAGTCATCCCGTCATTGTGTTGAGAGCCGAGCATCCTGGCCGCCGCAAATCCAGCCCCTATCTCTATCCCCTTTACCGCCCCAATCCCCATGATCGCCTTGGCCAGATCGGCATCGAGTTTGTCGAAGACCGGCTCCCCTAGGCCGGGTGGGCATCCTCGCGCTGAAATCCCAACTACCCCCCCTATTGAATCACCTGCCCCTTGGACCTGGGCAAGCCTCTCCTCCATCCGCGCTAAGGCCTTCTGATCAGGGCAACAGAGCCAGTTGTGCCCTGCCTTCTCTAAATCCATCACCTCAGCCTGTACCCCTCCCATTTCCAAGGTATAGGCTGTTACCGTTATCCCCTTTCCCTCCAAAACCTTCTTGGCCACCGCCCCCGCAGCCACCCTGGCCACCGTCTCCCTAGCCGAGGCCCGACCCCCACCCCTGGGGTCCCTGATCCCGTATTTTTTATAATAGGTGTAGTCGGCGTGGCCAGGCCTGAAGGCCCCCTCCAGTTCCTCATAAGGGCGGGAGTCTACATCTCTATTGTAGACGATCATCGCTATGGGGGTGCCCGTGGTTATCCCCTGATAGAGGCCTGAAAGGATCTGGACCCGATCTGATTCCCCCCTGGGTGAAGTCCCCTTTTGGCCGGGCCGGCGGCGGTCTAGGTCTTTCTGCACATCTTCTTCACTCAGGGGTATACTGGGGGGGCACCCATCCACTACCACCCCGATGGCCTCCCCATGGGACTCACCCCATGTGGTCACCCGGAACAGGACCCCAAAGGAGCTCCCGCTCATTTTAATCCCTCCCACCATTGGATGATGACCTCTACCACCTCCTCTACCCCCAGTTGAGTGGTTTCGATCACATAATCAGCCGAGTTCAGATAAGAGGGGGTCCTCATCTGGATCAGATCCCTGATCTCCCGCTCCCAGAGATCCCTGCTCAAGGGAGGGCGGCGCCCCCCGGTGAGGGGGTCTTTCCTCAACCTATCCAGGATGGTCTCTGGATCAGCGGTTAGGAGGATGGTTCGCCCGTTCCTCTTTAGATTGCGGATGTTCTCCTCATCCAGAACTACCCCTCCTCCCGCGGCAATGACATAACCGTCCAAGGGAAAAAGCCCCTTTACCACCTCCTTCTCCTTTCTGCGAAACTCTCGCCACCCGAACTTCTCCACAAACTCCTTGATGCTGATACCGCAGGTATCCTCCAGAGACTCATCGGTGTCGATGTACCCCAAGCCCAGCCGTTGGGCCAGCTTCTTACCTACGGTGGTCTTTCCAGTCCCCCTGAACCCGATGAGGACTAAGTTCACCCAGCTATCCTCTCCAACTCCTCCCAGAAGGAGGGATAAGACTTGCCCACACAATCTTGCCCTTCGATCTCAATCCCCGGGATTGCCAGCCCCATGACGCCAAAGGCCATAGCGATGCGATGATCCCTTCGGCTCTCTATCCTCCCCGCATGGGGCCTTCCCCCCTCGATGGCCAGGCCATCCTCCATCTCCTTAACCTTTACCCCCACCTTGCACAATTCGTTTGCCAATGTCTTGATACGGTCCGACTCCTTTACTCTGAGGTGAGGTACACCCCGGATGATGGTCTCCCCCTGGGCGAAGGAGGCAATGACCGCTAAGGTGGGGACTAGATCGGGCATATCCCCCATTTGCACCTCCAGGCCCTGCAGCCTTTCCCCCTTTACCTCGACCCACTCGTCCCCCACTTCAACCCCACAACCCATCTCTTGCAGGATCTGCAAGAACCCTTGGTCCCCCTGAAAAGAATGGGGGCTAAGGCCATAGACCTTGACCCTCCCTTGGGTGATGGCTGCTGCAGCGAAGAAGTAGGAGGCAGATGACCAATCCCCCTCTATCGGATATTCCCTCCCCCTATAACCCCCTTCGGGAGATACCTTAAAACGGCGGTAGCCATCCCTCTGGACCCTTACGCCGAAGGTCTCCATCACATCCAAGGTGAGGTCTACATAGGGTCTGGACACCAACTTTTCCAGGACCTCTATCTCTACCTCGGCCTGGGCATAGGGAGCCACCAAAAGGAGGGCTGAAAGGAACTGGCTGCTTCTCTCCCCGCTCAGCCTTGTCCTACCCCCTTTGATCCCCCCGGTCTCTATGAGCAGGGGGGGGAAACCATCTTGATAAAGGGTATGGCCCCTCACCCCCCAGTCCCCCAAGGCGTCCAAGAGGTCCTGTATCGGCCTCTCCCTCATCCGCTCATCCCCGGTGATGATGTACCTACCCTCCCCCAAGGCCACTAGGGCGGTCAGAAACCTAAGGGAGGCCCCGGAGTTCCCCATCTCCAAGGGACGTTGGGGGTTTTTAATGGTTCCCTCACACCCTTCGATATAAAAGGCCCCCTCCTGATATTTCACCTTTGCCCCCAAGAGGGTCAGGGCCTTGGTCATGACCTGCGTATCCTGACAGAGGAGGGCGTTTGCCAAGACCGTTTTCCCCTGAGCCAGGACACCGGTTACCATCCCCCGCAGGGTGTAGCTCTTGGAGCCGGGGGTGCGTACCTGGGCGTCAAGCCCCTTTGTCGGCCTTATCCTGGCCATAGATGACTTCCTCCATCACCTCCCAGGGTGGACTCTCCCCGGTCCAGAGGGCAAACTGCTCCCCACCTTGATAGAGCAACATCCTGAGACCATCTATAGTTCTGCATCCCCGCCCCTGGGCCTCCCTGAGGAGTCTGGTCTTTAAAGGGTGATAGACCAAATCCATCACCACCATGCCCTCATGCAAGGCCTCAGTAGGAAGGGGGAGAAGGTCCTCCAGGCCATTCCCACCCAGGGGGGTGGCGTTGACCACCACACCCAGAGAGAATTTCCCCCTCTGATCCCAGGGTAAAAATTGTCCGCCAAAGCTATGGGCTAAGACCTCACCCTTCTCTCCGTCCTTGCTGGTCACCCACAGCTCCCCCCCACGGCTGCGGACGCCGTAGGCCACGGCCCTGGCACCCCCTCCTGCCCCAACCAACAAGACTCGTCTACCTTGCAGAGAGGTCACCTCCTCCAAGGCCCTCACCGCCCCTATCCAATCTGTATTATAGCCGATGAATCCTCGCCCTTGTCTTACTACGGTGTTCACTGCACTTATCTGGGAGGCCACCTCATCCAAGCCATCCAGCAGATTCATGATGGCCATCTTATGGGGGATGGTGATGCTGACCCCTTCCAAAGGTATCTCCCTGATGAGCCTCACTCCCTCTTGGATATCTTTCACTGGATAGGCCCTATAGCGGGCGGGGATACCCAAGGCCTGAAAGGCGGCGTTGTGTATGGGAGGACTCAGGGTATATTGCAAGGGATATCCGATGATCCCGTATTCCCTCACTTCATCAGGACCTCCCAGACCCGGCGCATCTGACCTGCCCTCAGCTGCCCCGGGGCTGCCTCTTCTCCTCCCTCCGGGGAGGCAAAGGCCATAAAGGAGCCAAAGAGGGGGGCCAAGATCCTGCTGATCTTCCCCTCCTCTCCCAGACAGTGAGAGATGACCCTTTGTCCTCTCCCTCCCGCCTCCCTCAAGAACCTGAGCACGGTCAGGGAGTCATCCAGGGTTTGCGCCCAGGTCACTATCTTATAGATATCTGCATCTATCTGTATCATATCCTCCCAGAGGGAGAGGAGCTCCTCCAGGGGTGGGGTCTTCTGGAGATTGTGATAGGAGAGGATGACTCCTGTCTCCCCCTTCTTGCCGAGGAGCCGGGAGCGTAAGGGCTCAGGGGACATCCATTCTACGTCGATATACGTCACTCCATATCTGATAGCCTCCTCCAAGTAAGCAATGCGTTTCTCCTCTTTTCCCCGGAAAAACCCACCCTCCCCCCTCCTCCTATTAGTTACAATCAGGAGGCCCTCAGTGAAGGGGAGAAGATCATTCAACCTGATCTCATCCAGGGCATCCAATCTCAGCTCCACCAAGTCCCCCTCCCTTGCCGCCATCATCATCCCCTGACGGGCCCTCTCTGGATCAGATTCCAAGACGGAAATGCAGAGGTGGCCCCCAACCCTTTCTCTCCCACCCTGCCTCCACCGTGAGATCCGAAAGATGGCTGCGTAGACCTCCTCAATCTCCTGAGGGGTCAGATAACGATGAGAATAGCTGAGTAAGTCCCTTATGATCCCGGTCTCCCTTTCGGGGTCATGGATTCCCATCCCAAGCCCACTCTTCACCTCCCCGATCCGCAGAGCCAAGGCCATCCTCTGATCCAGGAGGGGCAAAATCTGGCGGTCTATCTTATCTATCTCCCCTCGCAGATCATCCAATCCCCCTTTTTCCGACATCATCCCTCCTCTATCCCCTCATGGATCAACTGGCCTAAATGTCTCCCCCCCGCCTCCCTGAGGATCAGAACCCTATCCCCCTCCTTCAGATCGACCAAGGAGATGGGATCCCCGGAAGGGGACACCAAGCGGACGGTCTCGGCGTTTTGCAAGATGCAGGAGGCCCTCCCCCCTTGCACCTCTGCCTCCACCAAGATGAGGGGACGGCGCTCCGTCTTCACCCGCCCCACATAGGTGACCTGTGTTCCACCCTGGGCGTTCACGATGAGGAGTTCCTCCCCCCAACGCAGTTCACTCAGATACCTGGTCTTGTCCCCGGGTACACGGATATAGGAGTGGATGGCCCCAGCGTTGACACGGAAGGGGCGGGGTTCCACATAGGGGTTAGAGAGGCTCTCCGCATGGATGAGAAAGAGGCCGGCACTACTGCTCCCCACCAACATCCCCTCTGTCTCCCTCATCTTGGTACAGGTATCGATGCAGACCCTATCCCCCAAGCCCAAGGGGGTTATTCTGCAGACCTCAGCGGCCTCCAGCCGCAGATTCTCACACTCCCTCTTGGCCAGCCTGATGATCTTTTTCATCTCAGCCAGGTCATGAGTGTCGATCACCACCCCCTCTACCCCCTTCTCCAAAACTCCCAAGGCTGCCTCAGCCTCCTCATACCCCTTTACCAAGGCATAGATTCCCGACCTCTTGGCCACCAGGTTTTCCCAAGGGACCACCTTCCATCCCTCAACCTCTATCACTAAGATGACCTCCGGAGGTATTGCAGAGGCCCTCTCCACATCCTCCTGCCCCTTCACCTGCCAAGGTATCACCTCCTTCCCCCATATGAGATCTCCATCAGGGGCGATGGTAGTGATCATTCCCAACTTTTTCACCTGTGAAGAGCCCCCTTTGAGCAGCAGGATACCGTCCGCCCCCCCTTCCAAGGCGGTCAAGACCATCTCTTTGTCTTTGGGATCGACCTTTACCCAGACCTTTTTCATCTAACTTCTCCTTATTCGCAGGTCAGTGCCTTATAAGATACCAATAAAAGGTGATGGGTTCAACGGGGAAATGAGCCATCTTTTAAGAAAAAAGTTCCCACATTCTTTCCTCAAAAACAGACTTTCCACTTTCGATCTTCTGTAAGCCTGCAACATTAATAAATAGCTTACTTCAATTTGCCAGAGGATTTTGGGGGGAAAGTCCTGTTTTTTAGGGGATCATGAGCAGAAGAAGGTACATTGGTCCCCTTTATAGTGTTGAGGTTTAGGGGGGAGGTGTTATGATATGAAAGGGTGACGGATTGCGTAAGGATATAGGGATGGTGTTTTTATATTCTCCCCAAGAGTTTCTGTGCGAGAACCCTGACCATGCGCTTTCGATAGAGGGGAGAAAAGGGCATATTCGCGACGGGTGTTGCATCCTCATACGCCTTCTCAGTCAGGCTGCTCAGTCGTCTATAGGATGAGAACTCATAAGCGAGAGGTTGAGGCGCTACAGCTCCAACTACGAGTCTCCCCCTCTCTGTCCGATCCATGCTGAGGGCAACTGAGACAATGGGATAGTCTACAGAACTCCTGATCCTGAGCTTTTCGTATCCGCCCACCGTTTCCGGAGCTGGGATAATAACATCCTTGAGTACCTCCCCACGACGCAGAGAAAAGGGGGATCGTCCGTCTCCCACAAAGATGCTTTCGAGCGGTACCACTCGTTCAGCATCAATACTCAGGAGGCACACGGAGGCACCGAGAGATATGAGGGCAGGGGCGAGATCTCCGCAGTACACGGCGAAACACCGATTCCCTCCATTAACGGCGTTGCATCGATCACCACTGCTTTTGAAGCAAGGCTTAAAGGAGGTCCTCCACTGTTTGAATTGGTTGTAGTACATGCAGCGTGTATCCTGAAGTATGTTACCCCCAATGGTTCCCCTGGCCCGGATGTTTTCACTGGCTGTTGACATGGCAGCCTCATACAAAGCTGGGTAGTGACGTCGAATGGTCGGATTATCATGAAGTTCGTAAATCCTTGTTAGGGCACCAATCCGTATCACTTCCGCCTCATAATGCACATACGAAAGGCCGCTTATACCTTTGATATCTATGACGACCTTGGGTTGCTTCAATCCCATCTTTAACCTCGGGATGAAGTCTGTCCCACCAGCGAGGATTGCGGCCTCGTCTCCATACTGTGAAAGGAGAAAAAGGAACTCTTCAAGGTCTTTCGGTCTTTTGTATTCAAATTCTGGCAGTGAAGCCATGATTCATTTCCTCATTGTCTCTGATATCGCCTGGCGTATCCTGTCAGGGGTCAGAGGGAGGGTAAATATCCTCGTTCCTATGGCGTTGCAGATGGCATTGGCGATGGCCGTTATGACGGCCGCCCTCGAGGTTTCACCGATCTCTTTGGCACCGAAGGGACCACTGGGTTCATAACTGTCCACAATTATGGAGGTTATCTTTGGAATATCGGTTGCGGTGGGAATCTTATATTCGAGGAGATTCGGGTTCATGACAATCCCATCTTTCATCCTCATCTCCTCGAATAACGCATCCCCTATGCCCATTACCGCCTGGCTTACGATCTGGCCTTCAACAGACGCCACGTTTATCGGTGTGCCGCAATCATCGGCAATGACGATCTGGATGATCTTTACCTCTCCCGTTTCAGGATTAACCTCTACCTCGGCTGTGGCCGCAGCAAGACCGTAGGCCTCTGTAAAGCGACCCTTTCCCCGTGAAAGAGATGCCGTCTTGTTGAATTCTCCCTTCCAGAAATAGACATCGGGAACACATTTGACGTAGCCCTTCCCAATGAGCGGGTCGCCACCTGCCCTTTGGATCCCAAACTTTGAGATATCGGAAAAGGAGAGCCGCTTTGTCTCATCCGCTCGCGATACGATCCAGCCATCACGCATCTCAAGGGTGTCCGCTGTCGTCTGGAGTCCCTCTGCGGCATAGGTGAACATCTGTGTCTCGAGATCGAGGGCTGCCCTTCTGACTGCCTCACCCGATGTAAATATCCCTGCGCTTAACCAGTTGCCAATGTCATGAGGGGATACCTCGGAGTCACCGGAATTGACAATCACGTAGTCCAAAGGACAGTTGAGTACCTCAGCCACGATTTGGGCCATCACGGTATCCACGCCAATCCCGAACTCCGTCTGTCCCGTATAGAGGATGATCCTCCCATCGTGGTTGAGCCGAACCAGGGCGGCGCTTGCAAAAGGGAAGTTATGAGCACCCGAAAACATGGAGGCCGTCCCTATACCCAACCCCCTGAAGCCTTTCTTGCCGTACTTTGCTTTCCATCCGATTTTTTCCACGGCCTGCTTCAGGCATTCGGGCAGGGCGTAACTCCTCAGCGTGTCTCCATTAGGGAGGACATCGCCCTTCTTCCTGAAGTTTTTCAGCCTCATCTCAACCTTATCAAGACCTAAGTCCTCGCAGATCATGTCGAGGTGTGATTCAACTGCAAAGCTCATTTGCTGCAGTGAGTGGCCCCGTTTCGCTATGGTGGGCAGCTTGCTGGTGTAGACCCCGAAGGCTTCATGCCTCACATTGGGTATATTATAAATCGGGTTTCTAAAGACATGGGCAAGATACATGGCCGTCGGTGAGCTGCTCCGGTATGCCCCCACGTCATCAATAACCTTCACATGCTGGGCTGTGATCCCTCCGTCACGCTTTACCCCGGTCTTCACGGTAACGATCATCCTCCTCGCTGGTGGGCAGACAGAGAAGGCCTCCTGTCTCGACAGGGTGATCTTGACGGGTCTGAGGGTGAGCTTGGAGAGGTAGGCCGCCATGAATTCGTAGGGAAAGAGGCTTATTTTACCCCCGAAGGCTCCACCGACGTAGGTCTTATGAACCCTCACCCGGCTGATGGGGATATCGAGGAGCTTTGCCAGCCAGAAGCGTTTGTGCTCATAACCCATATGGGAGAGCCACACATCGAGCTTTCCGCTGAGTTCGTAACGTGCCACTGCGACATGAGGCTCCATGGCGACGTGGGATGTTGCCGGAACGACAAACCGGTCCTCCCGGATGTAATCCGCCTCTTTAAATCCTGTTTCTACGTCGCCATACTCGATGAGAGTCTTGTTCGAGATGTTATTAGCAACCGTATAGGGTCTGGTTTTTCTGGGGATGCCGAAATCCTCCCAGGCCGTCGTGGTGTTTGGTTCTATGACATCATGGACGGCTGGTGCTCCCTCCTGTAGTGCCTGCTCGGGATCAAAGACATTGGGAAGTTCCTCATATTCAACGTCTATGAGATTGAGCGCCTTTGAGGCTACCTCCTCGTTTATGGCAGCCACAACAACAACCCCCTCGCCAATAAACCGCACCTTATCCACGGCAAGGGGCGTCTGATCTGCAGGGTAGGCCGGTGTATCTATGAACGAGAACCTCCGGTAGCCGATATCCCTTCCCGTGACTACCGTCTTTACCCCTTCGAGTTCCTCTGCTCTTCCTGTCTTGATGTCTTTGATTCGGGCATGGGGATAGGGGCTTCTCAGTATCTTCCCGTAGAGCATACCGGGAAGTTCTATGTCCACAGTATACTGTGCCCTGCCGGTTACTATCAGTCCTCCATCAGTCCTCTTGATGCCCTTTTTTATATATCTGAAGTCATTCATCGCTCTCCGCTACTCTCTTTTTTTCTCATTTTCTCAGCAGCGCTCAATATGGCATTGGTGATATTCCCATAGCCCGTGCACCTGCACAGGTTTCCTGATATGGCATTTCTTATCTCTTCTTCAGTCGGTTCAGGGTTCCTGTCCAGTAGCGCCTTGGCAGCCATAATCATTCCCGGGGTGCAGAACCCGCACTGGAAGGCATGGTGGTCTATAAAAGCCTTTTGGAGGGGATGAAGATTACCCGCCTCTGCAAGTCCCTCGATCGTCTCTATCTCTTGTCCCTCCACCTCTACCGCGAGGGTTATACAGGAGTTTACGGGCTTCCCATTGACAAGCACGGAACAGGCCCCGCACGCACCTATTCCGCATGCCTCCTTGGCGCCCGTCAGGTGCAGGTCGTGCCTAAGGACCTCAAGCAGTGTACGGCTAGGCGTGATAAATACCTCGTGAGTTTCTCCATTTACCCTCAGCAGAACGCTTCTTTTCATCCCCCCTTACTCCCGTAGAGACACCCGATTGTTTCCCCCAATCCTCTCCACACAGCTCATAGGAGACAGCCCGGCATGAACCTTTCTGTTTCATCACCTTACCGAAAATATCTATGAGGATCATGAATGACAGGGTAATCTATAGGCCTCGTATCACTCCCCATACAATTTGTCAAGGTGTCCGTATCACGAGCGAGGCTTTCCTCCATCCCCACCTTCGCCAGAGAAAGGAAGCAGGGATTTTATAATAGACATGGGTCTTGAAATAAGTTAATATTTTTTAAGTGGTAGGTATGAAGAGGATCTTGGTGGTCGATGACGAGGAGCACATCCGCCTCCTCTACAAAGAGGAGTTGGAGGAGGAGGGGTATGAGGTGGAACTGGCCGAGGGGGGGGAGGAGGCCTTGGAAAAACTGGACAAATTGAGGCCAGACTTGGTCACCCTAGACCTCAAGATGCCCGGCATGGGGGGGCTGGAGGTCCTCAGCAGGATAAGGGAGCAGGACAAGGAGCTGCCGGTGATCATCTGCACCGCCTATGGGGACTACAAGAGGGACCTCACCACCTGGGCATCTGATGCCTATGTGGTGAAGAGCTCAGACTTGAGTGATCTTAAGAGGGTAATCAGGGAATTTCTCGAAAACGAAAAGGGATAGAGTGATATCGAGTGGGGATGTAGCTCAGCGGGAGAGCATCACGTTCGCAACGTGAGGGTCGGGGGTTCGAATCCCCCCATCTCCACCAATATTTTATCTTTTTGCAGGATTCAAGAGGTCAAGGATTCCAGTGGTCAAGTGAAATACTTAAAAAGTATTGAGATTAGATGACCTTCAAGTCGTCACTTCAGGGGGGTTACCCCCCTGAAACCCCGATGAAGATTTCCTCTTTTAGGGGGTGCAGGGAGTCCCCTCGCCGGACAGGTCGAAGACCTGGCAGAAGGTACAATACAAAAACTTGAACCCTTGAACCCTCGAATCCTTGAATCCTTCTTTGGGAAAAGGTTTAAGAAGGAGATAGAGATGCTGAAGAAAAGGATTGGAATCATCGGCGTTGGGAACATGGGAGAGGCCATCCTGCGAGGTCTCCAAAAAAAGGGGGTGGCTGAGGGCATAGCTGCCAGTGACATCCGCCCAGACAGAAGGGACTACATCAAGAGGACCTATGAAGTGGAGGTGGTCCAGGATAATCTACAGCTCGCCTCCCAGGTCCAGATCCTCATCCTGGCTGTCAAGCCCCAGGAGTTGAAAAGGGTCCTCCAAGAAATCGCCCCTGCCCTCGATTCCTCAAAGCTCCTCATCTCCATCGCCGCCGGGGTCTCCCTCGGGACCATCGCTTCTATATTAGACAAGGACGCGCGCCTCATCAGGGCGATGCCCAATATTGCGGCCCTAGTATTGGAGTCCGCCATCGCCCTCTCCCAAGGAGGGGAGGCCTCTGCAGAAGATCTGGAGGTGGCCCAGGAGATATTCAATGCCTTGGGCACCACGGTGGTCCTCCCGGAGGCGCTGATGGATGCCGTGACCGGTATGAGTGCAAGCGGTCCTGCCTATGTCTGCCTTTTTATCGAGGCCTTGGCAGATGGAGGGGTGCGGATGGGACTGCCAAGGAAAGAGGCCTTAGAAATGGCGATCCAGACGGTCCTCGGAACTGCCCGGCTCCTCTCAGAAGGGGGTGAACATCCCGCCCATCTGAAGGACAGAGTAGCCTCCCCAGGGGGGACGACTATAGCGGGGGTCGCCTCATTGGAGGCCAAGGGGTTCAGGGGGGCCGTGATGGAGGCTGTGGCCTCCGCTACCCAGCGGTCCAAAGAACTGGCAAAGATGAAGGGGTGATGGCTGTGAATAAAGAGATCCTTTCTTTTTCGGGTGTATGAGAAGTAAAAATAGTTTTAGACCCAACATCCTCCTTAATATTTATTTTGCTAAAGGAAGTGGGGAATGAAGATGTGTCAGCCCTTGACAAGGTATGGGGTGCGTAAGAGAATGGAAAAATATTTTGTCGCACCAACAGATAACAACAGTCTAAAAGCATGAATGATAAATATTGTCGTATTTTTTTAGTCTGCACACGTTATGCGCAATTGAACGCTGAAACAATGAATGATACAATTGTGTTATGAAAAAAACTCTTATTTACGCGGATACATCGGTCATTGGTGGTTGTTGTGACCCTGAGTTTCAGGAATGGTCACTTGGACTTTTAAGAGATTTTCAGGCAGGCACTTTTTCATTGCTTTTATCTGAGCTTACTGAAGCAGAAATCCAGGATGCTCCAGATGAAGTAAAAGGTATTTATGAGGAATTTCAAAAGACTGCACTTGATATTCTTGAGCTTACCACTGAAGCTGCGGAGCTCGCTGATACATATTTGGTTCATAAAATTCTGCCTTTCAACTTTCTGAATGATGCCCGCCATATTGCCATTGCAACCGTTGCGGGGGCAGACCTTGTTGTGAGTTGGAATTTCAAGCATATTGTCCATTTTGAGAAGATTCAGAAATTTAACGCTGTTAATATCGAAATGGGATACAAAACGATATTGATTTTCTCACCAAGGGAGGTGACAACGTATGTCAGTAAAGGCAGTTGAAATGGTGCGTAAGATTCGTGATAAACATTATGAAGACACGAGAGGACTTTCATTTTCAGAACAGATTAAATTTATTAAAGAAAAGTCTAAAAGCTTACGCAACGGATTAAAAAGGTCTCAGCGTTCAACTACCGATAACATCGGCACAGGCTTACGCAAAAAGATAAGGGGGTCAGGCCTTAATTAAATAAGGACAACTAGGACAGAACAAACCCATGGCATGACCACTGAGAATTGAATGCGAGGGGACCATCTACCACCGTCCCCTTCTTGACTTAGTGAGGATCGCCTCGTTGGAGGCCAAGGGGTTCAGGGGGGCCGTGATGGAGGCTGTGGCCTCCGCTACCCAGCGGTCCAAAGAACTGGCAAAGATGAAGGGGTGATGGCTGTAAATTAACTGATCAGGGGAGAGAGGAAGGGACGGGGACGGAGTTGACTATTGTTACTTATTTTTCATTATCTCAGCGTGCCTGATGAGGAATCTTTATCCTATGGATACGATCTTCACTAATACTGAGAAAGTCAACTTAGCCAACAACGTTATATATCAGAGTATTAGAGGGGTATAGGAGTAATAATAGCACAGAAAAAATTTATTTACTATCTAGCCAAAAAGAAACCTCCTGGTAAGATGTGAGTGGAAGAAGCT